>NZ_JBGLYK010000020.1:0-47940 GCF_047304025.1 Pseudomonas sp. Pseusp97
TTTTTATAACCCCCCGGGGGCCCCCCCCCCAAACCAAACAACCGCGGGCCCAAACTCTTGGGTTCGCCGGCCCCCCCACCCATCCTACACAAGCCTCAACGTCAGCCGATCAATTCCCGCACCCGATACCACGCCATGCCCAGCGCCAGCAGCGGCGAGCGCAGCAGTTTGCCGCCGGGGAAGGTCAGGTGCGGCACGGCGCTGAACAGGTCCAGCCCCTTGCTTTCGCCCTGGTGGATGGCTTCGGCGAGCAGCTTGGCGGACCAGTGCGTGACGTTCAGCCCGTGGCCGGAATAGCCCTGGGCGAAATACAGGTTCGGCTGGCTCTTCAGTCGGCCGACCTGGGGGAAGCGATTGGCGGTGATGCCGATCATGCCGCCCCACTGGTAGTCGAGCTTCACCTGCTGCAGTTGCGGGAACACCTTGAGCACCTTCGGCCGCATGTACGCGCCGATGTCCGCCGGGTCGCGGCCGGAGTAGTGGCAGGCGCCGCCGAACAGCAGGCGACGGTCGGCCGTCAGGCGGTAATAGTCGAGCCCCACCTTCTGGTCGCACAGCGCCATGTTCTGCGGGATCAGCTGCGCTGCCAGTTCCTCGGACAGCGGCTCGGTGGCCACCACATAGCTGCCGGCGGGCAATACCTTGCCGGTCAGTTTCGGTTCCAGCTCCTCCAGGTGCGCATTGCAGCCGAGCACCAGGGTCTTCGCCAGCACGCGGCCCTGGGCGCAGTGGACGACGGCGGTCGCACCGTGCTCGATACGCAGCACCGGGCTCTGCTCGAAGATCTGCGCGCCGAAGGACATGGCCGCGCGGGCCTCGCCCTTCACCAGGTCGAGCGGGTGCAGGTGGCCCGAGCCCATGTCGATGTGCCCACCGGCGTAGAGGTCGCTGGCAACCACTTCGCGCATGCGCTCCGGCGGCACCAGGCGGGTCTCGTGCGGGTAGTCCGAAGCGCCCAGCGATTCCTGCTCACGGACCATGGCGGCGTATTGCGCCGGGGTATTGGCCAGCTCGCAGAAGCCCCAGCGCAGGTCGCACTCGATATCCAGCTCACGGATGCGCTCGGCGACCAGCGCCACCGAATCGACACCCGCCTGCTCGAGGTAGCGCACGCCGTCTTCACCGACGTACTTGGCGAAGCCGCTGACGTCGTGGCCGATGCCACGGATCAGCTGCCCGCCGTTGCGCCCACTGGCGCCCCAGCCGATGCGCCGGGCTTCCAGCAGCACCACGGAGTGGCCTTTCTGGGCCAGCTCGAGGGCTGTGTTGACGCCGGTGAAGCCGCCGCCGATCACGCAGACGTCCGCCCGCACATCCCCGGTGAGGGAAGGGTACTGCTCACGGTCGCGGGCGGTCGCGGCGTAATAGGACGCGGCGTGCTCCTCGGTGTGCTTCATGGAAGTTTCTCGGCTCATTGGTTGAACTTGATCTTGCTCCAGCTGCGGGTCATCAGGCGCATGATCTTGGCTGGAGGCGCCTTGGCGATGTACAGCTTGTCGAGCACGGCCTGGCTCGGGAAGACCTCGGGGTTGTTCTGCATCTCCTCGGGCAGCAGCGCCTTGGAGTCGGCGTTGGCGCTGGGATAGCCGACGTATTCGCTGATGCCGGCGATCACCTTCGGATCGAGGATGTAGTTGATGAACGCCAGGGCCTGCTCCGGATGGCTCGCATCCGAAGGGATGGCCATCAGGTCGAACCACAGATTCGCGCCTTCCTTGGGAATGGCGTAGGCGATCTCGATGCCGTTGTTGGCTTCCTTGGCGCGGGCGGCGGCCTGGAATACGTCGCCGGAGTAGCCGAAGGCCACGCAGATGTTGCCGTTGGCCAGGTCCGAGATGTACTTGGACGAGTGGAAGTAGGCGACGTACGGACGCACCGCCACCAGCTTGGCCTCGGCCTTGGGATAGTCCGACGGGTTGGTGCTGTTGGGATCCAGGCCCAGGTAGTTGAGCACCGAGGGGATCATCTCGTCGGGCGAGTCCATGAACGCCACGCCGCACGCCTGGAGCTTCCTGATGTTCTCCGGCTCGAACAGCACCGACCAGGAATCGATCCTGTCGACGCCCAGCGCCTGCTTGACCTTGGCAACGTTGTAGCCGATGCCGTTGGTGCCCCACAGGTAGGGCACCGAGTGCTTGTTGCCCGGGTCGTTCTGTTCCAGCAGCTTGAGCAGCGTCGGATCCAGGTGCTTCCAGTTCGGCAGCTGGCTGCGGTCGAGCTCGAGGAACACGCCGGCCTGCACCTGGCGGGTCAGGAAGTGGTTGGACGGCACCACCACGTCGTAGCCGGAACGGCCCGCCAGCAGCTTGCCTTCCAGGGTCTCGTTGGAGTCGAAGACGTCGTAGACCGGTTTGACGCCGGTAGTCTTCTGGAAGCCGGCGAGGGTGTCCGGAGCGATGTAGTCGGTCCAGTTGTAGATGCTGACCGTCGGTTCAGCCTGTACTGCCATGGCCGCGGTGGCCAGGGCAAAGGGCGCAAGGGTGCGCAGCAGTCTCATGGGGACTCCCGAATTGTTGTTGTGAAGTCAGGGATGAGGATCAGACGCTAAGCAGGAGGAACTCACGCTCCCAGGAGCTGATCACCCGCTTGAAGTTCTCGTGCTCGGTGCGCTTCACCGCGACATAGCCCTGCACGAATTTCTCGCCGAGGAATTCCTTGAGCACGGCGCAGTCTTCCATCTGCTGCAGGGCGTCCTCGATGGTGATCGGCAGGCGCAGGTTGCGGCGCTCGTAGGCGCGGCCCTGGACGGCGGCGCTGGGGTTGATCTGCTCGATCATGCCCAGGTAGCCGCAGAGCAGGCTGGCGGCCAGCGCCAGGTACGGGTTGGCGTCGGCGCCAGGCAGGCGGTTTTCCACGCGCATCGCGGCCGGCGGAGCGGCGGGCACGCGCAGGCCCACGGTGCGGTTCTCTTCGCCCCATTCGACGTTCACCGGTGCGGAAGTGTCCGGCAGGAAGCGGCGGAAGGAATTCACGTTGGGCGCGAACATCGGCAGCACTTTCGGGATGTACTTCTGCAGGCCGCCGATGTAGTGCAGGAACAGCTGGCTCATGGAGCCGTCTTCTGCGGCGAAGATGTTCTTGCCGGTGGCGATGTCCAGCACGCTCTGGTGGATGTGCATGGCGCTGCCGGGCTCGTCGGTGATCGGCTTGGCCATGAAGGTCGCGCTGACATCATGCTTGAGCGCGGCTTCGCGCATGGTGCGCTTGAACACGATGATCTGGTCGGCCAGGCTCAGCGCGTCGCCGTGACGGAAGTTGATTTCCATCTGCGCCGGGCCGTCCTCGTGGATCAGCGTGTCCAGGTCCAGGCCCTGCAGTTCGCACCAGTCGTAGACGTCTTCGAACAGCGGGTCGAATTCGTTGGCGGCGTCGATGGAGAAGCTCTGGCGGCCGCTTTCCGGGCGGCCGGAGCGGCCGACGGGGGCTTCCAGCGGGAAGTCCGGGTCGCTGCTGCGCTTGGTCAGGTAGAACTCCATCTCCGGCGCCACCACCGGGCTCCAGCCCTTGTCGGCATAGAGCTTGAGCACCCGCTTGAGCACGTTGCGCGGCGACAGTTCGATGGGGTTGCCGACCTTGTCGAAGGTGTCGTGGATGACCATCGCGGTCGGTTCCAGCGCCCAGGGCACGAGGAAGATGGCGTCCGGGTCGGGCTTGCAGACCATGTCGATGTCCGCTTCGTCGAGCAGGTCGTAGTAGACGTCGTCATCGACGAAATCGCCGGTGACGGTCTGCAGCAGAACACTTTCGGGGAGTCGCATGCCCCCTTCGCCGAGGAACTTGTTGGTGGGGGAAATCTTGCCGCGGGCGATGCCGGTGAGATCGCTCACCACGCATTCGACTTCGGTGATTTTCTGTTGCTTCAGCCGTTGCTCCAGTTGCTCGGCGGGGGTGGTCATACAAGCCTCGGGTGTTTTTTTGATTTTATAAAGGGGATTTTGTAATGGATGCACGCAGCATCGTGCTGCCAGGCGAGGCTAGTGTCAGCCGGGGGCGGGCCTGCGTTCTATCCACTTTCCGCAAGGCTTTGGAATTGGCTGCGGGCGGTGGAGGAGAGCAGCGCAATGGCGCCCAGGTCGCTGTTTTGCCCGGCCGTAGCGATTGATCGTTGGGCGCCAGCACATGCTGGACCTGATCCTGGTAGTCCTCGCAGGCCGATTCGAAGCGCACCAGCCCTTGTAGCGCGGGCGTGCGATGCCCGATGCCCGCGAGGCTGGCGCGGGCTGCCTCGAGATGCAAAAGCCCCGGCATCTCCTTCTCGTAGACCAGGTTCATCCGCGCGATCTGCTCGCGCTGCACCTGCAGGCTGTACAGGCCGAGGAACAGGACGAGCAGCAGGATGCCGCCGAAGCCGAACAGCTGCTGGGACCTATCGCTGCGCCTGGAGTGGCGCTGCAGGTTCGCCGGCGTTGTCGTTGAAGCGCTCGGCAATGCGACGGAACTCGTCCTTCAGCGCCAGGAAGGCGTCGACGATATCCGGGTCGAAATGCTGTCCGCGCTGGCTCTGGATGAAATCCACGGCGCTGGCGTGGCTCATGGGGGCTTTGTAGACCCGCTTGCTGATCAGGGCATCGTAGACATCGGCCACTGCCATCAGTCGTGCCGACACAGGGATCGCATCGCCGGCCAGAGCGTTAGGATAGCCCGAACCGTCCCACTTCTCGTGGTGCCCGGCGGCGATCTGCTTGGCCAGCCGGAGGAAGGGCACGTCCATGCCCAGGCGCTCTTCGGCTTTCTCCAGGGCCTCGACGCCCAGGGTGGTGTGGGTTTTCATCAGCTCGAACTCTTCCGGAGTGAGCTTTCCGGGCTTGAGCAGAATCTGGTCGGGAATGCCGACCTTGCCGATGTCGTGCAGCGGCGCCGACTTGAACAGCAGGTGCCGGGTTTCCTCGTCCAGTTCGGCGGCGAAGCGCGGGTGCTCCCGCAGGTGCTCGGCCAGCGCGCTGACGTAGTGCTGGGTACGACGAAGGTGGTTGCCGGTCTCGTTGTCGCGGGTCTCCGCCAGGGACGCCATGGCCAGGATGGTCACGTCCTGGATGGCCGCCAGCTCCCGGGTACGCCGCTGCACTTCGCGCTCGAGGAATTCGTTCTGGTCGCGCAGGAAGTCCCCGGCGGCCTTGATGCGCAGCTGGTTATCCACGCGCATCAGCACGGTCGGCGGGTTGATCGGCTTGGTCAGGTAGTCCACCGCGCCCAGCTCCAGGCCGCGGATTTCCTCGTCGGCGGCATCCTGGGCGGTGACGAAGATCACCGGAATGTGGCGCGTGCGAGCGTCTTCGCGCAGGCGCCGGCAGACCTCGAAGCCATTCATGCCGGGCATCATCACGTCCAGCAGGATGAGGTCCGGCGGCTCGTCGGAGAGGGCGATCTGCAGCGCTTTTTCGCCCGTACGGGCGGCCTTGACGCGATACAGGATCTTCAACAGCTCCGAAAGGAGCGTCAGGTTTTCGGGCGCATCGTCGACGATCAGGATCGTCGGACGAACAACGGGACCAGGCGCATTCATTGACCATCCTCCGCCGAAGGGAGCGCGCCAGAGGATTTCCTTGCTGCGCGCCGGATCAGTATAGGCCGCGCCCGACCGTGCTCCCGGCCCGGTGGACGGGCACTTGGCGAACCGCCGCGGCACAACGAAATCACTCTAGCCGCTTTTGCCGGGGCTGCTCAGTCTTCCTTGGGCGCGCGCCGCAACAGATAGCTGTCCATGATCCAGCCGTTGGCCTCGCGAGCTGCCTGGCGGGTGCGCTGGATGTCCTCGCCGACCTCGGCGAGGCGCCCGCTGCGGAGGATTTCGTCCGGGGTGCCGACATAGGCGCCCCAGTAGATTTCCAGCTCGGGATCATCCAGCCGGAGGTAACTGTCCTCGACGTCGAGCATCACCACGACGCTCTCGGCGTTGGCTGGAAATCCTTCGCCCAGGCGGCGCCCGGTGGTGATCTGCACCGGCTGGCCGATGGCATTGAGCGGTACCCGGTGGCGTGCGGCAAGCGCCTGCACACTCGTGATGCCCGGGATCACCTGGTAATCGAAGCGCGCGCGCCCCTCGCGCAGGATGGCGTCGAGGATGCGCAGGGTGCTGTCGTAGAGCGAGGGGTCGCCCCAGACGAGGAAGGCGCCGCACTGGCCGTCCTGCAGTTCGGTCTCGATCAGGCGCTCGAAAAGCTCCTGCTTGGCCTGGTTGAGGTCACGCACCTGGCCGCTGTAATCGCCTTCGCGCACGCGTTCGGGGCTGCTGGCTTCGACGACGCGGTAATCGGCGCGGGTGACGTAGCGCTGGAGGATCTCGCGGCGCAGCTGGACCAGCTTGTCCTTGCTGGGGCCCTTGTCCATGAGGAAGAACACATCGGCGCGGTTCATCGCGTTGATCGCCTGCACGGTGAGGTACTCGGGGTCGCCGGCGCCGATGCCGATGACGAGCAGCTGCTTCATGTCTGGCCTGCATGCTGAAGGTACGGGAGGTCTCAAGAGTACGCCTGTCCGTCGCGGCGCTCATCTGCCGGCTCGACGCGGCGGCAGATCCCTTGCCGCGCTGACAGGGGGCGCCGATGCTCCGCGGCGGGTCGATGCCAATCGGGGACGGAGTCCGCTCCTACGGGAGCACGCCTGATTCTGCGGAAGCCGGCAACGTAGGGCGGATAAGCCGGGACGGTTATCCGCCCTACGTTAAGTCCAGCCCTCTCCCTGAAGGGAGAGGGGACCGTTCGGTGCAGGATGAAACTATGGCGTCAGCTGGCACGGACAGCTCCCTCTCCCTTCAGGGAGAGGGCTGGGGAGAGGGAGAGCCCTGGTACGGATTTTCAGCAGCGTAGGGCGGATAACGCCTGGGCGTTATGCGCCCTACGAGGTGGCAGCGGTCAGGATCGTAGGTGCGCCCTGACGTGGTACAAGGTCCGCGCCGGCCGGTAAATCTGGGCGTGCCGAAAGATTCGCGGACAAGGTCCGCTCCTACGGGAGCACGCCTGATTCTCCGGAAACCGGCACCGTAGGGCGCATAACCAGGCACGGGTTATACGCGGTGGCGGATAACGCCTGGGGCGTTATGCGCCCTACGGGGTGGCCCGGTCAGGATCGCGGGATGGGGGGAGCGTAGCGATACCCATGCGGTGGATACGCGAGGCCGATGGGTATCGCTGCGCTCCACACCATCCTGCGGCGCTTCCTGACGACAAGGCTCGTCCCGCCGGGAATCCCCGCGTGACGAATGATTCGCGGACAGGTCTGCTCCTACGGGAGCACCTCTGATCCTCTGCAAACCGGTGACGCCGGGGCGTCATCGACCGGCGCCGGTCAACCCAGCAGGGCCAGGTCCCTGCGCAGCTCGCGGGCCGCGGCGACCATGTTCACCAGCGCCGCCTCCGTTTCCGGCCAGGCGCGGGTCTTCAGGCCGCAGTCGGGGTTGACCCACAGGCGCTCGGCGGGAATGCGCCGGGCCGCCTTGCGCAGCAGCTTGACCATCTCGTCCTTGCCCGGCACGCGCGGCGAGTGAATGTCGTAGACGCCCGGGCCGATCTCGTTGGGGTATTCGAACTTCTCGAAGGCTTCCAGCAGCTCCATGTCCGAACGCGAGGTCTCGATGGTGATGACGTCGGCGTCCATGGCGGCGATGGACTCGATCACGTCGTTGAACTCGCTGTAGCACATGTGGGTGTGGATCTGCGTTTCGTCGCGCACGCCAGAGGCGCACAGGCGGAAGGCTCCGGTGGCCCAGTCGAGGTAGCGGCCCCAGTCATTGCGGCGCAGCGGCAGGCCCTCGCGGAAGGCGGCTTCGTCGATCTGCACAATGCGGATGCCGGCAGCCTCCAGGTCCGTCACTTCGTCGCGAATCGCCAGGGCCAGTTGGCGCGCCTGGGTTTCGCGGGAAATGTCCTCGCGCGGAAAGGACCACATCAGCATGGTCACCGGGCCGGTCAGCATGCCTTTCATCACCTTGCTGGTGAGGCTCTGGGCATACCTGATCCATTCCACGGTCATGGCCTGCGGGCGGCTCAGGTCGCCGAAGATCACCGCCGGCTTCACGCAGCGCGAGCCGTAGCTCTGTACCCAGCCGAAGCGGGTGAAGAGGTAGCCGTCGAGCTGCTCGGCGAAGTACTCGACCATGTCGTTGCGCTCGGCTTCGCCGTGTACCAGCACGTCGAGCCCGAGGTTTTCCTGGATTTCCACGGCATGGCGAATCTCGCTGTGCATGGCCTCGGTGTAGTCGGCAGCGCTCAGCTTGCCCTGTCTGAAGGCCTGGCGCGCCAGGCGGATGGCCGAGGTCTGCGGGAAGGAGCCGATGGTGGTGGTGGGGAAGTCCGGCAGGTTCAGGCCGGCGCGCTGCTTGGGGATGCGCTCGGCAAAGGGCGACTGGCGCTGGCTGTCGCTGGCTTTCACAGCGGCCAGACGGGCCTTCACCTCCGGCTTGTGGATGCGCGGTGAGGCGGCGCGGCTGGCCTGCACGGCGCGGCTCTGCTGCAGCGCGGCGATGACTTGCGGGGCTTCCGGCTGATTGACGGCGCGGGCGAGCAGGGCGACTTCGGCGCATTTCTGCACGGCGAACGCCAACCAGCTTTTCAGCTCGGCATCCAGCTGGTCTTCCCGCTCCAGGTCCACCGGGCTGTGCAGCAGCGAGCAGGACGGCGCGATCCAGAGGCGATCACCTACTCGGTCATGGGCGTAACGCAGGACGTCGAGGGCTTTTTCCAGGTCGCAGCGCCAGACGTTGCGGCCGTTGACCACGCCGAGGGAGAGAATCTTGTAGGCCGGCAGGCGGTCGAGGATGGTCGGGAACTGCTCAGGCGCGCGCACCAGGTCCAGGTGCAGGCCGTCCACCGGCAGGCCGGCGGCCAGCCCGAGGTTGTCCTCCAGGCCGCCGAAATAGGTGGCCACCAGCTTCTTCAGCGGCTCGCTCTGCAGCAAGTTGTAGGTACGCTCGAAGGCGTTCTTCCAGTCCTGCGGCAGGTCAAGGGCGAGGATCGGTTCGTCGATCTGTACCCACTCCACGCCCTGCGCGGCGAGGCGGCGGAATATCTGGCCGTAGAGCGGCAGCAGGCGCTCCACGAGGTCGAGCTTGTCGAATTCGCGGCCCTTGGTCTTGCCGAGCCAGAGGTAGGTCAGCGGGCCGATCACCACGGGTTTCACCCGGTGGCCGAGGGCGTGGGCTTCTTCCACTTCCTCGAACAGCTGCTCCCAGCTCAGTTCGAACTGCTGTTCAGCGTCGAACTCGGGGACGAGGTAGTGGTAGTTGGTGTCGAACCACTTGGTTAGCTCTTGTGCAAGAAGGGGCTGCGCGTGGGCGCCGCAGCATCCCGCACCGCTCTTGTTTCCAACAGCACCTCGCGCCATGGCGAACAGGGTCTGCAGGGTCGGCTTTGCCTCGCCGTGAGCGCGGAAGCGTTCCGGGATGACACCGAAGGTCAGCGAGTGGGTCAGCACCTGGTCGTACCAGGCGAAGTCGCCCACCGGCAGCAGCTCGATGCCGGCGTTCTTCTGCGCCTGCCAGTGGGCAGCACGCAGCTCGCGGCCGACGGCGCGCAGGCCGGCTTCGTCCAGCTCGCCCTTCCAGAAGGCCTCCTGGGCTTTCTTCAGCTCGCGGTCGCGGCCGATGCGGGGAAAGCCGAGGTTGTGTGCCAGCGCCATGTGAATCTCTCCATTGAATCAACGATGGGGAAATTCTCCGGGCGGCAGCTTCATGAGACAAACTCAATGTTCTTGTGATGAACATAAGAAATCCTCATGTTGTTTTTGGCTGACTGTAAGAGCGGACGACCTCCTTACAACTCGCCTCCCGAGTACCTCTTTGTAGGATGGCGTGGAGCGCAGCGATACCCATCGATCGCTGCATCGGCAGCATGGTATGCGGCGCTCCACCCATCCTGCGTTGGCGCTCTACGGCAGGGCCTGCGTTGGGCATTCGCGAGCAAGCTCGCTCCTACAGGGGGCGGCGATACGGCTCTTCGTAGGAGCGAGCTCGCTCGCGAACCGCACGGCACAGATCGTAGGGCGGACAACGCGCCAGCGTTTCCGCCGCGAGTCAATCGGCGGATAACCCGTTCCGGGTTATGCGCCCCACGGTCCGTTCACTCTGGTGTTAACCCGTAGGAGCAACTGTCTTCTTCTGATAGTCCGTGCCTTGGACTTCCCTCTCCCTAACCCTCTCCCTTCAGGGAGAGGGCGGGAGGAGAGGGCATGCCCCGGCGCGATATTTCAGGTAGGAGCGGACCTTGTCCGCGAATTCCTTCTTCCCGCGCCGAACTATGCGTCGCGCCCACGCATCTGCCGCGCCAACGCACCGGGCGAGGTGCGCAGCTGGCGCTGGAACAGCTCGATGAAGGCCGAGGTGGACTCGTAGCCCAGCTCACCGGCGATCAGCGTCACCGACTCGCCGCGCTCCAGCCTGGGCAATGCCGCGAGCAGCCTCACGCGCTCGCGCCATTCACGGAACGACAGCCCGGTTTCGTCGCGAAACAATCGCGCCAGGGTACGCCGCGAGGCGCCGACGCGCAGAGCCCAGTCTTCGATGCCCAGGCGCTCGCCGGGGTGCTCCTGCAGGTGATCGGTAACGCGCCGCAGGCGGGCGTCGCGCGGCAGGGGCAGGGCCAGGCCGGAGTCCGGTGCGCTGTGCAACTCGTCCACCAGTACCTGCATGAGCCGGGCTTCCGGCCCCTCGTCGGGGTAGTCGCGGGAAAACTCGCTGGCGCGCTGGATGAGGTTGTCCAGCAGCGGCGAGATTTCCAGCACACGGCACGGACCCAGGCCGACGGCCAGTTCCGGCGCCAGGTAGAAGCTGCGGTGCACGACCAGCGTGCGCGCCCGAGCGCTATGACGCACGCCGGCCGGCAGCCACATCGCCCGACGGGGCGGAATCACGCAGGCGTACTCCTCGGTCGTCGCCTCGAGCACGCCGCTGGCGGCATACATCAGTTGGCCCCAGGGATGGGCGTGGGGCTCCACCTGGTGGCCGGCGGGCATGTCGAAGGCGCGCAGCCACACGGGACGGGGCAGCGACGTGAAGCCGGGAAGCGCCAGAGCATCCTGTCCCGCTGACGGCATAGCTTGTCTCACTGTCGGAAGTGGGTCATGGAGGGCCGATGGTAGCGTCTTCCCCGGCCAATATCAGCCATCCATGGAGAGCCCCATGAGCAGCCATCGCCCGCAACAACGCCTGTCCATCCTGGACATCCGCCAACGCCGCGACCCCGGCAGCCTGGTCGTACTGACCGCCTACTCGGCGCCCATGGCGCGCCTGCTCGATCCGCACGTCGACGTGCTGCTGGTCGGGGATTCGCTGGGCATGGTGCTCTACGGCCTGCCGCACACCCTGTCCGTGACCCTGGACACCATGATCGCCCACGGCGCCGCGGTGGTTCGTGGCTCGCAACGGGCCTGCGTGGTGGTGGACATGCCCTTCGCCAGCTACCAGGCGTCGCCGCAGCAGGCGTTCCTTTCTGCCGCGCGGGTGCTTGCCGAAAGCGGCGCGCAGGCGGTGAAGCTGGAAGGCGGCGCGGAGATGGCCGAGACCATCGCCTTCCTGGTCGAGCGCGGCATTCCGGTGATGGCGCATGTCGGCCTGATGCCGCAGAAGGTCAATGCCCTCGGTGGCTTCAAGGTTCAGGGCAAGGAGGAAGCCGGCATTGCGCGGGTACTGCGCGACGCGGATGCCGTCGCTGCGGCCGGGGCCTTCAGCGTGGTGCTCGAAGGCGTGCTGGAGCCGCTGGCGCGGCAGGTCTGCGAGCGCCTGGATATCCCGGTGATCGGCATCGGCGCGTCACCCGCCTGCGCCGGGCAGGTGCTGGTGACCGAGGACATGCTCGGGCTTTCCGGCGAGCAGATTCCGCGCTTCGCGCAGCAATACGTGCGTATCGACGAGCTGATCAGCGCAGCGGCCGAACGCTTCGCCAGCGAGGTGCGCGGGCACGAGTTTCCGCAGGCGCGGCATTGTTTCGGGATGGCGAAGGAGCAGGGAGCCGGTTGAACCCGGCGCCAAGCCGATGTGCTTTTCGTAGGAGCGAGCTTGCTCGCGAACAGCCGGGACGCCGGCCCTGCCAGCGGGCCGCCGCTCCTGGTGGTTGGGAGCGTCGGGGGATTTACCGAACCTTTACAGAGCGCCCGAGAACTCGCCCAAACAGTGCATGTCAATCTGATGGCAATCCCAAGGGTCCTGTTTACAGGAATACCAATGGAGTGGTCAGGAGCATTGCATCATGCGCTTCCCATTCGTCGTGGTCCTGCTGGCCGCGCTGGGTTTCAACACCGCGCAAGCCGATATCTACAAGTGCACTGTCAATGGTCGTCCGGTCTTTTCCCAGACCCCCTGTGGCACCGATGACATTCAGGTCATCCCCAATACCTGGCAGCCGAATGAGGAAGATATCGCTCAGCAGAAACGGGCTAATCGTTCGGTGGTCAACTCGACGCTGCAGATGCAATACGTCAACGAGGTGAGCCGGATGAGGAACGTCATCCGGGAGGCCGACGCGGCAATCGAGGCATTGCGCGAGAAGCGCGATGAGCAGCTGAGGTGGCTGAGTTACGAGCGCAGTCGCGCCAATGACAATCTGGCAGGGGCGGTCTGGGAAAATACCCTGGTCACGGAAATGATCGGCGTCAAGGCGGACTACGACAGGCGCATCCAGCAATTGCTGGATGCCAGGGCGGAAGCGGTGCTGCGGTTGGAAAATTTCGAGAGCCAGGGGCGTGAACTACTGGATGCGGCGCTCCCTTCGTCGACGAAATGAATCGCCGGTATTCGCCTCGCTGTTGCAGCGCTTTATCGTCGACGCCCGGAAGGAAGGCTGCACCCGACTGAAGCTCAGCGTGCGCCCCGAGAACCCGGCGCGATTCCTGTACTAGCGCGCCGGGTTCAAGCCGCAGGGCAGCGATGCCCTGGGTTATCGGCAGTACGAACTGCGCATCGACCGAGGCCTCAGACCCACTCGGTACTGCGCTTGCGGCGCACGCGCAGCATGGTCGGCAGGATCAGTCCGGCCAGCAGGCCGGCGCCGGCGATGCTGCCGCCGTAGGCCATGTAGCGCATCAGCACCTGCTTGTTCTCGTCGCCCAGTTGCGCCTGGGCGTCGCGCAGCTGCGAGCGCGCCTGGCTCAGGTCGGCGTCCAGCGCGCTGCGGGCGGCCTGCAGTTCGTCGATGAGCTTCTTGCGCGCGTCCAGGGTTTCCTGCATGCCCTGCACGCGGTTCTTCCAGGAGTCGTCGATGGTCTGCAGCTGGGTGGTCAGCTCGGTGACCTTCTGTTCCAGCGCCGGCAGGCGTTCGGCCTGCCCGGGCTTGTCCTGCAGGTCCTTGCTGGCGATCCATACGGTGTTGCCGCTATCGCTGCGCACCTGGCTGTAGTCGCCGGAAGTGCTGACCAGCTGGACCTTCTGCCCGGAAGTCAGGGTGCCGACGATGCGGTAGCCGTCGGTGGGGCCGCTGCGCACGTAGGTGCTCAGGCTGTCGTTCACCCAGCGCGCGTTGCTGGCGGATTCCTCGGCCTGGGCCGGGGCGCCGGCGGCCAGCAGGCCGGCGAACAGGCAGGCAGCGAGGGCGCGGGTCGGGAGAGGGGAAACTCGTGCGGGGAAACGACGCGATAGGGACATGGGCAATCTTCACATGACTTGGAACGAAACCCGCCTTGCGGGAGCGAAAACGTCGGCCGGATGAATTGTTCAGGGCTGTCCGGGTGGCCAATGGCCAGGAATGCCGCCCGGTGGGCCGACAGCACACAGACAGTTGTCGGACGCCGAGAGTTCACCGGTGGGAAATTGCACGGATGAGTGGTGGAAAACCGCTTAAGTCGTTTCTGAACTGGATAACCGAATCGTCATCCGGGCCTCAGCTTCCCGTTAGCGGCGGCCCTTTAAGGTGGAGTCACTTTCAACCACCACGAGGTGACTGCCATGAAACTCTCCCGCATCCTCCTGACCGCCGCCCTGCTGGGCGCGTCTTCCCTGGCCCTGGCCGACGGTGGCGGCGACATCACCTTCGCGCGCATGGAACAGGCCCGCCAGCAGGTCATGCAGGCGCGCCAGGGCGCGCCTTCGCCGACGCAGATCGCCGAGGCGAAGCAGTACACCTACGGGATGAACCTGGATATCGCCGAGGTCGTGGCGGTGACGCCCTTGAGCACCGACTGCGGCGTGGTGCCCGTGCAGCTGCGCTACCGGGACTCCTTCGGTGAAGAGCAGGCCATCGAGTACCGCACCGAACGCGTCGCCTGCCGTACCACCCGCTGATCGAGCCGAAGGTCAGTCGGATGCGGAAGGGAATTTCAGGAGGAAGCGCGTCGGCCCTTCCTCCGAGCTCTGCGCGCTGGCCGATCCCAGGTGCAGCTCCATGATCGAACGTACGATGGCCAGCCCCAGGCCCGTGCCGCCCTGTGCCCGCGAGCGCCCCTTGTCCACCCGGTAGAAACGCTCGAACAGGTGCGGCAGATGCTCGGCGGCAATGCCCGTGCCGGGGTTCTGCAATTGTAGCGTCACGGCTTCGCCGTCGTTGCTTACCTGCACATCTATCCGCTGGCCTTCGGGCGTGTGGCGGATGGCGTTGGACAGCAGGTTGGAAATGGCGCGCTGGATCATCAGGCGGTCTCCCAGCACGACTCCATGGCCTTCGATGACGATGGCGAGCGACTTCTCCTCGGCGCTGAAATCGAACAGCTCGGCGACCTTCGCCGCCTCTTCTTCCAGCCGCACCGGTTGCTGCGGCAGCAGCGCGCGCGGGTGGCTGACCTGGGCGAGGAACAGCATGTCGCCGACGATCCGGCCGACCCGTTCCAGCTCCTCGGTGCTCGCCGCGAGCACCGCTTCGTACTCCTCCTTTTCCCGTGGCCGCGACAGCGTGACCTGAGCCTTGCCCAGCAGGTTGCCGATGGGCGAACGCAACTCGTGGGCAATATCGTCGGAGAACTGCGTGAGCTGCTGCACGCCGGCGTCGAGCCGGTGCAGCATCAGGTTCAGCGCCCGCGCGGCCTTGCCCAGCTCCCGCGGCAGGTCCCGCAGCGGAATGCGGTGGCTGAGGTCCTGGGTGGTGACCCGCGAGGCCACCTGGCCGAACTGGCGCAACGGCTGCAGGCCGCGCTTGGCCACCAGGCGCGCGCCGAGGGCGATCAGCAGCAGCAGTGGGGGCACCGCCAGCCAGGCCGAGCGCAGGAAGGCGCCGAGCAGGGCGTCGTCGTCACGCCGATCCAGGCTCAGGAACACCCGCAGGCTGTTGCCGTCGCGCAGGCGGACCAGGCTGCGTTCGGTGAGCAGGCGGCGACCGTCCGGCGCGGTCCAGCCGAAGGCGCGGCCCTTGCCGGCGAACTCATCAAGTATCGGCAGATCGGCATTCGGCCCGCTGCTGAACTGCGCCGGCCGCCCGCGCTGCTCATCCAGCAGCACGGCGCTGAGGTTGTCGTGGCCCATCAGCTGGTCCTGCAGCGCATGGCCGCGCAGGGGCAGGCCGGAGAGGCCCGGGTCGGCCTCCAGCGCGTGGCGCAGCTGCCCGAGCTTGTCTTCCAGCTCGCGGTGGGCGCGCTGGTCCAGCTGGTGGTCGAGGGCGAGGTAGGCGAGGGTGAGCAGCAGCATCATCAGCACCGAACCCAGCACGCCGACCCACAGGGCGATGCGCAGCGACAGGCTGGCCGGCTTCATGCGCGGGACTCCAGCACGTAGCCGACCCCGCGCAGGGTGTGGATCAGCTTGTCGGCGAAGGGATCGTCGATCTTCGCGCGCAGGCGGCGGATGGTGACCTCCACCACGTTGGTGTCGCAGTCGAAGTTCATGTCCCACACCAGCGAGATGATCTGCGTACGCGAGAGCACTTCGCCGCTGCGGCTCATCAGCAGGTGCAGCAGGGCGAACTCCTTGCTGGTCAGGTCGATGCGCTGTGCGTCGCGGTACGCGCGGTGGCGGCCGGGGTCCAGTTCCAACCCGCCGATCTCAAGCACCTGCGGCTGGTCGATGCGTTCGCTGCGGCGCATCAGCGAGCGCACGCGGGCCAGCAGTTCGGGGAACTCGAAGGGCTTGAGCAGGTAGTCGTCGGCGCCGAGGTCGAAGCCCTTCACCCGTTCGGTGAGGCGGCCTCGGGCGGTGAGCATCATCACCCGGATGTCGCTGTGCTGGCGCAGGCTGGCGAGCACGTCCCAGCCGTCCATCTGCGGCAGGTTCACATCGAGGATGACCAGGTCATAGGCGCATTGCCGGGCCAGGTGCAGGCCGTCTATGCCGTTGTCCGCGCGGTCGACCACATAGCCGCTTTCGCTCAGTCCCTGTTGCAGATAATCGGCCGTCTTGTGGTCGTCCTCGATGAGCAGGATTTTCATGGATAGTTACCCGGTAATGACGTGAGGAGTGGTGCCGCAGGCGCAGGAAAGTTCATGCCGCCAACGGGAAAGGCGCGCAGTCTAGAAGCTGTAGCGACTTCAGGGTCAACCGCGGCGATGTCGCCTGACTGACTGGGAGCGGAGCACTGAAAGTTCTGTAGGCCGCTGGTCTGTAAGGGATTTCAGAAGGACTGCAATGTGTTGGAAGTGCCGCGAATTGTTTCCTGAAGTTACCTGGAAGAGGTGCAGGGCCTTTTTAAATACATACAACGGGAAGTCGGCGCATGGCTAATTACATGTTTGTAATTATCCAGTCACCTTGTCGCTAGAGAGGCACTTCTAGATTCGCCGGTGGAAATGACGGGATGCCGTCGAAGTTGTCTCCACCGTGCGAGGTTCGCCGTGTTTTCAAGACGTTCTGCATTCGCAGCCAGAGCAACGCTGCTCGCGCTGCTGCTCTGGCAGTTGCCAACCGCGGCGCAAGCCCGCGAGATCGGCATCGAGGAGGCCCTGCAGGCCGCCGCCAAGGGCAATCCCGAGCTGGCCGCCAGCGGCCGGGAAATCGGCATCGCCCAGGGGCTGCGCGAACAGGCCGGCCTGTTGCGCAACCCGACGCTGTCCTGGGAGCAGGAGGGCACCGAGTCGCGCAACCGCACCACCACCCTCGGCATCAGCCAGCCGCTGGAGCTGGGCGGCAAGCGCGGTGCGCGGGTGGAGCTGGCCGAGCGCGGCGAGGACGTGGCCGCGCTGAGCTTGCAGGCTCGGCGCAACCAGCTGCGCGGAGAGGTGATCGCGGTTTTCTACACAGCCCTGCGAGCGCAGGAGCGCGAGCGCCTGGCGCAACAGTCCGTAGAGCTGGCGCAGCGTGGCCTGGCCGCGGCTGAAGGCCGAGTGCGTGCCGGCAAGGCGCCTCCGCTTGAGGCCAACCGCGCGCAGGTGCAGCTCGCCGAGGTGCGCCTGGAGCAGGACCGTGCCCGCCGCGAACGGGCAGACGCCAACCAGGCACTGGCCGCGTTGATGGGGCAGGTATCGCCGGACTTCAGCAGCGTGCGCGCCGACAGTGGCCAGCCCTTGCCCGCACTGCCAACACCTGACGATCTGCTGCGCCGCCTCGGAGACAGCGCGGAAATGCGCCTGGCGCAAACCCGTATCGACGAAGGCGAAGCCGCCGTGCGCCTGGCGAAGACCCAGCGCATCCCCGACCTCGACGTCAGCCTGGGCACGCAGGAGGCCATCGACGCCGGCAACCGCGACCGCATCGCGGTGATCGGCTTCAGCCTGCCGTTGCCGCTGTTCGACCGCAACCAGGGCAATATCCTCGCCGAATCGCGCCGAGCCGATCAGGCCCGCGACTTGCGCAACGCCACCGAGCTGCGCCTGCGCCAGGAAACCCAGCAGGCGCTGCAGCAATGGAGCACCGCCCAGGGCGAGGTGGATGCCTTCCGCCGGACCATCCTGCCCAGCGCCCAGACCGCCGTGGAAAGCGCCACGCGCGGCTTCGAGATGGGCAAGTTCGGCTTCCTCGAAGTGCTCGATGCCCAGCGCACCCTGATCACCGCCCGCGACCAGTACCTGCGTGCGCTGGCCCAGGTCAGCGATGCCTGTGGACGGATCGAGCGGGTCTACGGCGATGTCGGCGCGGCCCGCTGAACGCCGCCGCGCCTGGCTCGGCCTGCTGCTCGTGACCCTGACGCCGTCCTCCGCCGCGCCAACCATGAGCCTGCCCGTGCACTGGTGTGTTCACGACCTACTCAGCACCCTCCATCACCCTGCGGTGCCGGCGCTACGGCGCGGCGCCAGCGGACCTTTCCCGGAGCTTTCATGATCAAGAAAACCCCACTCGCCGCGGCCGTTCTGCTGGCCTCGGCGCTGGCCGTCAGCGCCTACGCCTGGATGGGCAGCGAACAGGCCGGCGGCAGCCACCTCGACGACGCGACCCATGCGGACGGCGAGCACCACGCCAGCGCTGCGCCGACTCGCCATGCCGAAGCAGCCAGCCATGCCGATGGCGAGCATCACGCCGCCAAGGAGGCACCGACCGAAGAGGAGGGCCTGCACCTCAGCCCTGCGCAGATCGAGGCTGCCGGCATCCAGCTGGCCACGGCCGGACCGCAGGCGCTGGACGAGGCGTTCAGCCTGCCCGGCGAGATCGGCTTCGATCAGGACCGCACCGCCCACGTCGTGCCGCGCACGCCCGGCGTGGTGGAGTCGGTGGCGGTGGATCTCGGGCAGAACGTGAAGCAGGGCCAGCTGCTGGCGGTGATCGCCAGTCAGCAGGTCTCCGAGCTGCGCAGCGAACTGGCTGCCGCCCAGCGCCGGGTAGCCCTGGCGAACAAGACCTTCGAGCGCGAGCGGGAGCTGTGGCAGGAGAAGATCTCCGCCGAGCAGGACTATCTGCAGGCCCGCCAGGACCTGGAAGAAGCGCGCATCGCCCTGGCCAACGCACAGCAGAAGACCAACGCATTGAGCGGCGTGTCGGCCAGCGCCGGCGGCAATCGCTATGAACTGCGCGCACCCTTCGACGGCGTGGTGGTGGAGAAGCACCTGGTGCCCGGCGAGGTGGTCAGCGAGACCACCGCGGCTTTCACGCTGTCCGACCTGTCGCGGGTCTGGGCCAGCTTCAGCGTGGCACCGCAGGACCTGGCGCGGGTGCAGGTGGGCAAGCCGGCGCGGGTGGAAGCGACCGACCTCGGCATGCAGGTCGACGGTCGCGTCAGCTACGTTGGCAACCTGCTCGGCGAGCAGACCCGCAGCGCGGTGGCCCGCGTCACCCTGGCCAATCCCGACGGCGCCTGGCGCCCCGGCCTGTTCGTCAATGTGCGGGTGAGCAGCAGTGCGCGCCAGGTGCCGGTCGCGGTGCCGGAACAGGCGATCCAGGAGGTGGAAGGCAAGCCCAGCGTCTTCGTGCGCAGCGCCGAAGGCTTCGATCCACGCCCGGTCGATCTCGGAGCGCGCAGCGCCGGTCAGGTCGAGGTACTGGCCGGCCTTGCCGCCGGCGACCAGGTGGCGGCCGAAGGCAGCTTCGTTCTCAAGTCGGAGCTGGGCAAGAGCTCGGCGTCCCACGCGCACTGACGGAGCGAGAGCATGTTCGAACGCCTTATTCGTTTCGCCATCGAGCAGCGCTACCTGGTGCTGCTCGCCGTCCTCGGCATGGCCGGCCTGGGCATCGCCAGCTACCAGAAGCTGCCCATCGACGCGGTGCCGGACATCACCAACGTACAGGTGCAGGTCAACACTTCGGCGCCGGGCTTCACCCCGCTGGAGACCGAGCAGCGCGTCACCTACCCGGTGGAGACCGCCATGGCGGGCCTGCCCGGCCTGCAGCAGACGCGCTCGATCTCGCGCTCGGGGCTGTCGCAGGTGACGGTGATCTTCAAGGACGGCACCGACCTGTTCTTCGCCCGCCAGCTGGTCAACGAACGCCTGCAGCAGGCGCGCGAGCAATTGCCCGAGGGCGTCGAGTCGGCCATGGGGCCGATCTCCACCGGCCTTGGGGAAATCTTCCTGTGGACCATCGAGGCCGAGCCGGGTGCGCGCAAGGAAGATGGCGGCGAGTACACGCCGACCGACCTGCGGGTAATCCACGACTGGGTGATCAAGCCGCAGCTGCGCAACGTGCCGGGCGTCGCCGAGGTGAACACCATCGGCGGCTTCGCCAAGCAGTTCCAGGTCGCCCCGGATACCCGCCGGTTGGCCGCCTACCGTTTGACCCTGGCCGATGTGATCGCCGCGCTGGAGCGCAACAACGCCAATGTCGGCGCCGGTTACATCGAGCGCAACGGCGAGCAGTTGCTGGTGCGCGCACCGGGGCAGGTGGGCAGCCTGGAGGACATCGCCAACATAGTCGTGGCCAATGTCGACGGCACGCCGATCCGCCTGCGCAACGTCGCCGAGGTCGATCTCGGCCGCGAGCTGCGTACCGGTGCCGCCACCGAGGATGGCCGCGAAGTGGTGCTCGGCACGGTGTTCATGCTGATCGGCGAGAACAGCCGCACCGTCGCCAAGGCCGCCGCCGCCAAGCTGGACGAGATCAACCGCACGCTGCCGGCCGGGGTGAAGGCGGTGACCGTCTACGACCGCACGCAACTGGTCGACAAGGCCATCGCCACGGTCAAGCGCAACCTCACCGAGGGCGCGATCCTGGTGATCGCGGTGCTCTTCCTGTTCCTCGGCAACATCCGCGCGGCGCTGATCACCGCCATGGTGATCCCGCTGGCCATGCTGTTCACCTTCACCGGCATGTTCGGCAACCGCATCAGCGCCAACCTGATGAGCCTCGGCGCGCTGGACTTCGGCATCATCGTCGACGGCGCCGTGGTGATAGTCGAGAACGCCATCCGCCGCCTGGCGCATGCGCAACAGCACCACGGCCGCATGCTGACCCGCAGCGAGCGCCTGCACGAAGTCTTCGCCGCATCGAAGGAGGCGCGCCGCGCGCTGATCTACGGCCAGTTGATCATCATGGTGGTGTACCTGCCGATCTTCGCGCTCACCGGCGTCGAGGGGAAAATGTTCCACCCCATGGCCTTCACCGTGGTGCTGGCGCTGCTGGGCGCGATGCTCCTCTCGGTGACCTTCGTGCCGGCGGCCATTGCGCTGTTCATCACCGGCAAGGTGAAGGAAGAGGAAAACCTGCTCATGCGCGGTGCGCGCCGCGCCTACGAGCCAGTGCTGGACGCGGTGATGGCGCGGCGCGCCTGGGTGTTCGCCGGTGCTGCCGTGCTGGTGGTGCTGTCGGGGCTGCTGGCCAGCCGCATGGGCAGCGAGTTCGTGCCCAGCCTGGGCGAGGGCGACTTCGTCCTGCAGTCGCTGCGCACGCCGGGGACCAGCCTGACGCAGTCGGTGTCCATGCAGGAAAAGCTGGAGCGCCAGGTGCTCGACAAGGTGCCCGAGGTGCAGCGCATGTTCAGCCGCACCGGCACCGCCGAGATCGCTTCCGACCCGATGCCGCCGAATATTTCCGATGCCTACGTGATGCTCAAACCTAAAGACCAATGGCCTGATCCGAACAAGAGCCGCGCGCAGCTGGAGGCGGAAATCCAGGAAGCCGCCAACGGCGTGCCGGGCAGCGCCTACGAGCTGTCGCAGCCGATCCAGCTGCGTTTCAACGAGCTGATTTCCGGGGTGCGCAGCGAAGTGGCGGTGAAGGTCTTCGGCGACGACATGGCGGTGCTGAACCAGACCGCCGAGCAGATCGCCGGCGTGCTGCGCCGGGTCCAGGGCTCGTCCGAGGTGAAGGTCGAGCAGACCAGCGGCCTGCCGGTGCTCACCGTGAACATCGACCGCCAGCGCGCGGCGCGCTACGGCCTCAATGTCGGCGACGTCCAGGACACCGTGGCGGTGGCCGTGGGCGGTCGGCAGGCCGGTACGTTGTTCGAGGGCGACCGCCGCTTCGACCTGATCGTGCGCCTGCCGGAGAACCTGCGCAGCGACATCGATGCCCTGTCGCGCATGCTCATCCCGGTGCCGGCCCCGGCCAACGCCGCGGATTCGCGCATCGGCTTCATTACCCTGGGCGAAGTGGCGCGACTGGAGCTGGTGCAGGGGCCGAACCAGGTCAGCCGCGAGAACGGCAAGCGTCTGGTCGTGGTCAGCGCCAACGTGCGTGGGCGGGATATCGGCTCGTTCGTTTCCGAGGCCAGCGGCAACATCGAGCAGCAAGTGAAGTTGCAGGCCGGTTACTGGACGACATGGGGCGGCCAGTTCGAGCAGTTGCAATCGGCAGCGCAGCGTTTGCAGATCGTGGTGCCGGTGGCGCTGCTGCTGGTGTTCACCCTGCTGCTGATGATGTTCAACAACGTCCGTGACGGGTTGGTGGTGTTCACCGGGATTCCTTTCGCTCTCACCGGCGGGGTGGTCGCACTGTGGCTGCGGGAAATCCCCCTGTCGATCTCTGCAGGCGTGGGTTTCATCGCGCTGTCGGGCGTGGCGGTGCTCAACGGGCTGGTGATGATCTCCTTCATCCGCAGCCTGCGGGAGGAGGGATGTTGCCTCGACGCGGCGATCCGCGAGGGCGCGCTGACGCGCTTGCGGCCGGTGCTGATGACGGCGCTGGTAGCCTCCCTGGGCTTCGTGCCCATGGCCCTGGCGACCGGCACCGGCGCGGAGGTGCAGCGGCCGCTGGCGACGGTGGTGATCGGTGGCATCCTCTCCTCGACCACGCTGACGCTGCTGGTGCTGCCGGCGTTGTATCGGTGGATGCACCGGCGGGAGGAGGGCGTCTGACGCATTGCCCCACTTGGCGGACGGACGGGGACGCTTGGTCAAGTCGCTCCTATAGGTCCGCACCGAAGTGCTGCTTTTGTAGGAGCGGACCTTGTCCGCGAAACCCTTCGCGGCGGAAATGGCAGGTGCTGGGATATATACCGTCGATCTTCGCCTGATGACGATTCGCGGAGAAGCTCCGCTCCTACGAGAGCGCAAGCCACAGAGTTGGCACGCAGGGCGGATAACCCGGAGCGGGTTATGCGCCCTACAACCTCGCAGGATGGGGCGGTAGAGTGCGGTTCGCGAGCAAGCTCGCTCCTACAGGTCCGGCTTGAAGTTCCGCGTGCTTTTCGTAGGAGCGAGCTTGCTCGCGAATCGCCTGGCACAGCTGCCTGCCCCGTAGGAGCGGCCTCCGACCGCGATCAGAGCCTCCAGCCACATCAAAATCACGGCGAAGCACGAACGTAGGATGGCGTGGAGCGAAGCGATACCCATCGATTCCGCTGCACCAGAATCATGGGCATCGCAAGTTTGCGGAACGCCGCCCAACCCACCCAGCGAATCCGCTCGCCGGCTAGGGCGGTAGAGTGCGGTTCGCGAGCAAGGACTAGGCGCCCCCCTCTGTCCTGCAGTCCAGCTTGAATTCCGCGTGCTTTTCGTAGGAGCGAGCTTGCTCGCGAATCGCCTGGCACAGCTGCCTGCCCCGTAGGAGCGGACTCCGTCCGCGATCAAAGCCTCCAGCCACATCAAAATCACGGCGAAGCACGAACGTAGGATGGTGTGGAGCGAAGCGATACCCATCGATTCCGCTGCACCGACAGCATGGGCATCGCAAGCTTGCGGAACGCCGCCTGGCCAATCTGCAAGTGCGCTTGCCGGGTAGGGCGGTGGAGAGCGGTTCGCGAGCAAGGACTAGGCGTCCCCCTCGGTCCTACAGTCCAGCTCCGAGGAAATGGCAGGGAGAGCTTTTCGACGCGCAAAAAAAAAGGCGCCCAGTCGGGCGCCGAGAGTTCCTCTCCCCCCAAAGGGCACGTGGAGCGCCAGGGAGAGGAGCAGTGCTGCGGGAAAATCATCACCAGAAGCCTTGGGGGGCGGTGATGGCTTCCGTTATACGCAGGCGCGCCTAACGGGAGGCTGAGGCGCAGCTGACAATTCCGTCATTCGCCCGCCAGGCGCAGGACCTCAGAGAATCGCCAGCGGGTATTCGACGATCAGCCGCACTTCGTCCAGGTCCGATTCGAAGGCGGTGGCGCGGGTCGTTGCCTGGCGCACGCGCAGGGAAAGGTCCTTCAGCTGGCCCTCCTGGAACACGTACCTGGCCTCGACGTCGCGCTCCCAGCGCTTCTGGTCCGTGAGCGGGTCACCGTTGTCATCCGTGCGCATGTACACGGCGTTGGCGTTGGAGTAGTCGGCGTCGGTACCGCGGGCGTAGCGGGTCATGAAGCTCAGGCCCGGCACGCCGTAGGTCGCCATGTCGAGGTCGTAGCGGACCATCCAGGAGCGCTCCTTCGGCGAGTTGAAGTCGCTGTACTGGATGGAGTTGTCCAGGTAGATCGAGTCGGCCTGGCGCAGGTAGTCGAAGTCGTTGTTGCCGTTGTTGCGCTGGTGGCTGACGGCGATACGGTGGGCGCCGAAGTGCACACCGGCGCTGGCGCTCCAGATGTTGGTATTGAACTCGCCGAGCAGCTCGCGCCCCTCGTCCTGCGACTTGTAGTAGTTGAAACCGCCGAACAGCTCCACGGCTTCGCTGAGCGGGAAGTTCAGCGCGGTGCCGAAGTAGTACTGGTTCCAGGCGTCCTTCAGGCGGCTGCTGTAGAGACTGACGCTGGCGTTGTCGTTGATGGCGTAGTCGCCGCCGCCGTAGGCGAGCCAGGCCGAGTCCACCGGGCCGGCGTAGAAGGTGGCGAAGCCGTCGTCCATCTGCCGCGATTGCGGCTGGCTCATGGAATGCAGGCGGCCGCCTTGCAGGGTCAGGCCCTGGAGGCTGGTGTTCTGCAGGGTGAAGCCACGGAAGGATTCGGGCAGCAGGCGCGAGTCGCCGTAGTGCACCACGGGGGTTTCCGGGAACACGTCGCCGAGCTTCAGCACCGTGTCCCACAGGCGCACCTTGGCCGCGCCGCCGGCCTTGGCGTAGTCGCTCTCGGTGCGCCCGTCGTTGTCCGTGGGCAGTACGTCCACCGAGCTGCCGGCGCCGTTGCGACCGTCACCGGTGTCGAGCTGGAAGCCGAGCATGGCGAAGGCATCGACGCCCACGCCGACGGTGCCCTGGGTGAAGCCGGATTCGAACTTGCCGATGATCCCCTGGGCCCAGACTTCCGAGTAGCCGTTGCCGCGCGGCGGCGCGGACTGGCCGTTGCGGGCGTCGCGGTTGAAGTAGAGGTTGCGGTTGAGGATTTCCAGGCTGGCGCCTTCGAGGAAACCTTCGGCCTTGTCGTCGGTTTTTGCCTCGGCGAAGACGGTCGGCGAAGCGACCCCCAGTGCCAGCAGCGAAGCCGCCAGCGGGAATTTGCGTCGGTACTTTCGATCCGTGCGATGCGTGCGATACATGGATGTGCTCCCAAGGGCAGGACGGCTGGTTACCGCCTGCTGTTGTTGTTTTCGCCCAGGTGTGGCGAGGGCCACGGGCATCGTGTGGGAGCGCGGATAACGGCGGCGTGAGCGGCGGATGACAAATCTGTCAGCAGAGGATGAGAAACGGACGGGCAGCGCTGCCAGACATACCGATGTCGAATCCAGGCAACTGCCGGCGGCGGTTCGTGGCTAGGGTGGCGGACCTTCACCGGAACGACTGGAGCTGTCATGTCCGACTTCATTACCGTATTGCGCGACACCTGTCCGACCCCCGTGCTGGACGCCACCAAGTGGAAGCGCATCGGCGGCGACCCGCACACCGTCAACCTCAACGCCTACCTGTCGGCGGACGGCAGCAAGATCATGGGCACCTGGATCTGCACCCCCGGCAAATTCGAGGTGAACTACGAGAAGTGGGAGTACTGCCATTTCCTCGACGGCTACTGCGTGATCACCCCGGAAGGCGAGCAGCCGGTCCACCTGCGCGCCGGCGACGTGTTTGTCATCGAGCCGGGCATGAAGGGCACCTGGGAAGTGGTCGAGACGGTGCGCAAGTATTTCGTCTTCGCCTGACGCTAGGCGAGACGAAAAAGGGAGCCCGCAGGCTCCCTTTTCATTGCGTGATGCTTACTGCGGCCCATCGCTGACCGACCAACTGGTGGCCGACACATAGGGTGCCAGGGCCAGTTCGCCAACCAGGGATTCCAGCAGGCTGTCCTTGTCGCTGGGGGCGAGTACCAGGGCTGCGACTTCTACTTCCCCACCGGTCTTGCGCGCATGGCTTTCCAGGCTCTGCAGGGCGAGCCCGTTGGCGCTCAGGCGGCGCAGCAGGGTGGAGCGCACGAGCGCTTCCTGATGGGCCTCGGTGACAGCCTGGACCGTGTAGTAACGCTCGCTGCTTGGCTCGATGGGCGCGTGGCGCTGGATCCAGCGGGTCACGGAGGGCAGGGTGAGGTTGCACAGCACGATCAGCAGGGTGGCGACCAGCGCCGCCGCGAGGAACCCGCTGCCCGCCAGAACGCCCACCGCGCCGGTGCACCAGACCGTGGCTGCCGTGCTCAGGCCGCGCACGCTGAGGCCGTCGCGCATGATCACGCCGGCACCGAGGAAGCCGATGCCGGTGACCACCTGGGCGGACATGCGCACCACCTGGTCCTCGGCGCCCATGAGGAAGGGCAGGGTGGCGAAGGTGGCCGCGCCGAGGGCGACCAGACCGTGGGTGGCGACGCCGGTGAAGCGCTGGCGCCACTGGCGCTCCATGCCGATCAGCGCGCCGAAGCCAAGCGCCGCGAAGAGGTCGAGGAAGATATCGAAGTACATGCCTTGGTGCTCCGCGCCGGCTTTGCGCCGACGCTCGTCGAAAGGGATATGGTGCCCCGGTGGATAGGAAGGTGTGGTCAGTCTAACGGGCTGGCGACGGTATCGGGGTGATAGGAGGCAGGCTGGACCTACAGGGCCGAGGGCCGTGCTCGCGAAACGCTTCACGCCGTAGTCGCCGGGAGGTCTGGTTCGCGAGCAAGCTCGCTCCTACGAAGAGCGGTGCCCATGCGACGGGTTTATGTGTTCCCGCGAGGATTGGGTAGAGTGGCCGTCCCATTCAACGGAAGAAGAGAGTCGGCAAGATGGTCACCTGTTACCTGCGCTACGTGCTGGACCCGTACAAGCTCAAGGAATTCGAACATTACGGCCGGTTGTGGATCCCGCTGGTGGAGCGCTTCGGCGGCCAGCACCACGGTTACTTCCTGCCTTCGGAAGGGGCCAGCAACATTGCCCTGGCGATGTTCACCTTCCCCAGCCTTGCCGATTACGAGCGCTACCGGCAGCAGTCCATGGACGATCCCGAGTGCCAGGCCGCGTTCCGTTATGCCGAAGAGACCCGCTGCATCCTCAGCTACGAGCGCAGCTTCTTCCGGCCGGTGTTCGGCGGCTGATCCCCCTGCGCGGGCTCGGTGCTGGGTGCCATTGCGGCGGATAACCCGTTCCGGGTTATGCGCCCTACGCGGCTGGGCTGCCCGTAGGAGCGGACCTTGTCCGCGAAGTCCCCACGGCGGCGCCATTTCGACCGGCGTGTCGGGTGCCGGCTTTGCCGGCGGATCGCGGATAAGATCCGCTCCTACGAGAGCAACACGGAACTCCCTGCCGACGGCGCCGGAATCATCGCGGACGGAGTCCGCTCCTACGTATCCGGCCGGCGTAGGAGCGGACTCCGTCCGCGATTGCCATCAGCCGGCAGAGGACTGGTTAGAGCGCTCTCCACCCGCCGCCCAGCGCGCGGAACAGGTCCACCAGGGCGATCTGCCGCTGGGTGCTGGTCTCGATGTAGGCCGACTCGTTGACGAAGTTGCTGCGCTGCGCGTCGAGGTAGCGCAGGTGGCTGTCGACGCCGCCTTCGTAACGCGCCTTGGCCAGCTTCAGGGTTTCGTTGGTGGTGTTGGCCAGGGCCCGGCGCGCGGCTTCCTCGCGGCGCAGGGTATCGGTCGCCGCGAGTGCGTCGGCCACTTCGCGGAACGCGGTCTGGATGGTGCCTTCGTAGGCGGCCACCGCCGAGTCCTTGCGCACCTTGGCGAGATCGAGGTTGGCGCTGTTGCGGCCGGCATCGAAGATCGGCAACGACAGGGTCGGCACGAAGCTCCAGGAACGCGAGCCGCCGTCGAACAACCCGGACATTTCCGCACTGGAGGTGCCGAAGCTGCCGGTCAGGCTGATGCGCGGGAAGAACGCCGCGCGGGCCGCGCCGATGTCGGCGTTGCGCGCCTTGAGCACGTGCTCGGCGGCGAGGATGTCCGGGCGCCGCTCGATCAGCTCCGACGGCGTGCCGGGCGCGATGTCCTGGATCAGCATCGGTTTGTCCTGCGGCACCTGCGGGATGCGCCTGGCCGCATCGGCAGTACCGAGCAGCAGTACCAGCGCGTTAAGCGCCTGCTGCTTCTGCCGCGCATTGCTTTCCAGCTCCGCGCGGGACTGTTCGACCAGCCCCAGGGCTTCCTGATAGTCCAGCGCGGTGGCAGCACCGGCGCTGCGCCGCTGGCTGATAAGGCCCAGCGAATCCTCGCGGCTGGCCAGGGTCTGCTCGGTCAGTTGCAGGCGGCGCTGCGCACCGTCGTAGGTGAGGTACGCCTGACTGACTTCGGCGATCAATGCGATGCGCGCACTGCGGGCGGCTTCCTGGGTGGAGAGGTACTGCTCCAGCGCGGCATCGGTCAGGCTCTTCACCCGGCCGAACAGGTCCAGCTCATATTCGGGCAGCGACAGGCCGACCTGGTAACTGCTGCTCACCGCCGAGCTGCCGCTGTTGGACGGGTCCGCCGGCAGCCGCTGGCGATTGCCGTTGGCGGCGCCGCTCAGGCCGGGCACGCGGTCGGCGCGCTGGATGCGGTACTGCGCGCGGGCCTGTTCGATGTCCAGCAGGGTCTGGCGCAGCGAGCGGTTGTTGTCCAGGGCGACGTTCACCAGCTCGCGCAGTTCGCTGTCGACGATGAAGCTCTGCCAGTCGAGGTTGCTGGCCGCGGCGCCGGGCTGGGCGGCGGGGCCGCTCCAGCTCTGTGCTACCGGTGCCTCGGGGCGCTCGTAGGTGGGGGCCATGGAGCAGCCGGCTATCCACAAGAGCGGAATCATCGCCAGCAGCGGGGCGCTGGCGGCAAAGGCGGGTTTGCGCAGGGTGGTCATTGCGCGGCCTCCGTGGGTTGATGCGCAGGTTTGGGCTGGCGACGCAGCAGCGACAGCAGCCAGACGAAGCAGATGGGCACGAAGATCACCCCGAGCAGCGTGGCGCTGAGCATCCCGCCGATCACCCCGGTGCCGATGGCGCGCTGGCTGGCGGCGCCAGCGCCACTGGCGATCACCAGCGGCACCACGCCGAGGATGAAGGCCATGGAGGTCATGATGATCGGGCGGAAGCGCAGGCGCGCGGCCTGGATCGCGGCGTCACGCAGGCTGTGGCCCTGCTCCCAGAGCTCCTTGGCGAACTCGACGATGAGGATCGCGTTCTTCGCCGCCAGGCCGATGATGGTGATCAGGCCGACCTTGAAGTACACGTCGTTGGGCAGCCCGGTGACCGTCACCGCGAGCACCGCGCCAAGGGCGCCGATGGGCACGATGAGCATCACCGACAGCGGGATCGCCCAGCTCTCGTAGAGCGCCACCAGCAGCAGGAACACCACCAGGATCGCCAGGGCGAACAGTTGGGTGGCCTGGCCGCTCGCGACCTTTTCCTGGTAGGAGAGGCCGGTCCATTCGTAGCCGATGCCGGCCGGCAGCTCGCTTACCAGACGCTGCATCTCGGCCATGGCTTCGCCGGTGCTGACGCCGGGCGCGGCGTCGCCGGAGATGCGGATCGACGGGTAGCCGTTGTAGCGCGCCAGCTGCACCGGGCCTTCTTCCCAGCGGGTGCTGACGAAGGCGGACAGCGGTACCAGCTCGCCGGCGCTGTTGGGCACGTAGAGCTTGAGCACGGCTTCCGGGGTCATCCGGTCGCCCTGTTCGGCCTGCACCACCACGCGTTGCTGGCGGCCGGCGTTGGCGAAGTCGTTGATCACCGAGGAGCCGAACGCGGTGGACAGCGCGCTGCTGATGGACTCGAAGCTGACGCCCAGGGTGCGCGCCTTCTCGCGGTCAATCTCCAGGCGCAGCTGGGGTGCCTCGGCGAGACCTTCCATCATGGCGTAGAGGATCTTCGGGTTGCCATTGGCCTGGCCGAGCAGCTGGTCGCGGGCGGCCAGCAGCGCCTCGCGGCCGAGGCCGGCGCGGTCCTGCAGGCGCAGCGAGAAGCCGCCGGAGTTGCCCAGGCCATCGATCGGCGGCGGGGTCACGGCCATGATCGCGCCATCGCTGATACCGGCGAAGTGTTCGTTGATCGCGGCGGTTTCCGCTTCGGCCGACTGCGATTTGTCGCGCACAGACCAGTCCTTCAGGGTCGGGAAGGCCAGCGCGGCGTTCTCGCCCATGCCGGAGAAGCTGAAGCCCATCACCAGGAAGGACGACGCCACGGCCTCGCGGGACTTGAGGAACTGCTCCAGCTCCTGGCCGGTGACGTCGGCGCGCGCGCGGGTGGCGCCGGGCGGCAGCTGGATGTCGACGATCATGTAGCCCTGGTCTTCCACCGGTACGAAGGATTCCGGCAGGCGCAGGTAGCTGTAGCCGAGCAGGGCGACGATGCCGGCGTAGATCAGCATGTAGCGTCCGGCGCGCTTCACCAGCGCGGTATTGAGCAGGGTGTAGCGCTCGGTCAGGCGGTTGAAGCCGCGGTTGAAGGCGCCGAAGAAGCCGCGCTTCTCGTGATGACCTTCGGGGATCGGCTTGAGCAGCGTCGCGCACAGCGCCGGGGTGAAGGTCAGGGCGAGGAAGCCGGAGAACAGGATCGACACTGCCAGCGACAGGGAGAACTGCTGGTAGATCACGCCCACGGAACCGGCCATGAACGCCAGCGGCATGAACACCGCCGACAGCACCAGGGTGATGCCGATGATCGCGCCGGAGACCTGGCCCATCGCCTTGACCGTGGCAGCGGGCGGGGAGAGGCCTTCCTCGGCCATGATCCGCTCGACGTTCTCCACCACCACGATGGCGTCGTCCACCAGGATGCCGATGGCCAGCACCATGCCGAACATGGTCATCATGTTCACCGAGAAGCCCAGCAGGTACATCATCGTCAGCGTGCCGAGCAGGCACACCGGCACCACGATGGCCGGGATCAGGGTGTAGCGCACGTTCTGCAGGAACAGGAACATCACCAGGAATACCAGCACCATGGCTTCGAGCAGGGTGTGGATCACCTTCTCGATGGCCACGTCGACGAAGCGCGAGGTGTCGTAGGGCACCGAGTACTCGACGTCGGCGGGGAAGTTCACCGACAGCTCGGCCAGGCGTTCCTTCACCAGCGCGGCGGTCTGCAGCGCGTTGGCGCCGGGGGAGAGCTGGATGGCGCCGGCCACGGTGGGCTTGCCGTCCAGGCGCGCGGTGAAGTTGTAGCTCTCGCTGCCCACTTCCAGGCGCGCCACGTCAGCCAGCTTGACGGTGGAACCGTCCGGATTGGCGCGCAGGACGATGCGGCCGAACTCCGCCGGGTCGTCCAGGGTGCCTTTCACGGCGAGGGTGGCGGTCAGCTCCTGCTCGGCGCTGCCGGGGGAGGCGCCGAAGCTGCCGGCCGGAACCTGCACGTTCTGCCCGCGAATGGCGTTGCCCACGTCATCGATGGACAGGCCGTAGCCGACCAGTTTCTGCGGGTCGATCCACACCCGCATGGCGGCTTCGGAGGAGAAGAACTGCAGCTTGCCGACGCCTTGCACGCGGCGCAGCTCGTTGTTGATGTTGCGCGCGGCGTAGTCGCCCAGGGCCGTAGTGTCGGTGCGCTCGGATCCTTCCTTGTAGCTGAGCGCATAGATCAGCAGGAAGCCGGCGCTGGTCTGCTCGACCTCCAGCCCCTGGGTGAGCACGGCCTGGGGCATGCGCGCCTCGGCCTTCTTCAGGCGGTTCTGCACGTCCACCTGGGCCAGTTCCGGGTTGGTGCCGGGCTGGAAGGTGACCACCACTTCGGCCATGCCGTTGGAGTTGCTGGTGGATTCGAAGTAGAGCAGGCCCTTGGCGCCGTTGAGCTCCTCCTCGATCACGCTGGTGACCGAATCCACCAGCACCTGCGCGGAGGCGCCGGGGTAGGTGGCGGTGACGGTGATCTGCGGCGGCGCCACGCTGGGGTACTGGGCCACCGGCAGCAGCGGGATGGCCAGCAGGCCGGCCAGGGAAATGAACAGCGCCACCACCCACGCGAAGTTGGGGCGCTTGATGAAGAACAGTGACATGGGGATTCCTCGCGGCGACCTTCGCCTTACTGGCGCGACGCCTGCTGTTGCTGCTGTTGCTTCTGGGCTTGACGGGCTTCGACCTTGGCGCCCGGCTGCAGGCCGGTGAGGCCGCCGACTATGACCTGGTCGCCGCTGGCCAGGCCCTGGCTGATCTGCCAGCGCGAGCCCTGCATGGCGCCGGTCTGCACCTGGCGGGTCTCGACGCGGCTGTCGGCGCCGATCACCAGTACGTGGGCGGTGCCATCGGTGGCGCGTTGCACGGCGCGTTGCGGCACGAGAATGGCCTTGGCGTCGGTGCCCTGCGGGGCGGTGACGCGTACGTACATGCCCGGCAGCAGCAGGCCGTCGGCGTTGTCGAACTTGCCGCGCAGCGAGACCTGGCCAGTGCCGCGGTCCACCGAGATGTCGGTGAACAGCAATTCGCCTTTTCGCTCGTACTCGGTGCCTTCGACGCGCAGGCTCAGGGCCTGGCTCTGGCCGGCGGGGAGGTTGCCGCTTTGCAGCGCCTCTCGCAGGCGCAGGGCGTCGGCCACCGGCTGGGTGAAGTCGGCGTAGATCGGGTCGAGCTGCTGGATGCGCGCCATCAGCGTGGCGTCGCCCTGGCCGACCAGCGCGCCTTCGGTCACCAGCGCGCGGCCGATGCGTCCGGAAATCGGCGCCTTGACCGAGGCATAACCCAGGTTGAGGCGTGCGGTTTCCAGGTCCGCCTGGGCCGAGCGCACCGAGGCCTGGGCGCTGCGCAGGTCGGCGGTGGCGGTGTCGAAGTCCTGCTGGCTGACCGCTTCGATCTTCACCAGCGGCTCGTAGCGCTTCACCCGCGCCTGGGCTTCCTGCTGCGCGGCCTGGGCGCGCGCCAGTTCACCTTCGGCGCGGGACACGGCGGCCTTGAGCGGCGCCGGGTCGATCTGGAACAGCAGGTCGCCGGCCTTCACGTCGGCACCTTCCTCGAAGCGCTTCTGCACCACGATGCCTGCCACTCGCGCCCGCACCTCGGCGACGCGCATCGGTTCGATACGCCCCGGCAACTCCGAGGTCAGGGTGAGAGGTTCGGTCGCGACCGCTACCACATCCACCGGGCGCGCGACTTCCGCTGCCGCCTGTGGCTCGCCGGATTGTCCGCAACCCGCCAGCGCCAGCGCTGCCACCAACGCACTGATTGTCCCTACTGCACGCAACCTGCCCATGTTTCACCCGGGGTCTGTCTATCTGGAAAGGTGCGCATGATCCTTTGAAACTTAAAATGAGTCAATAATGTCTCATTTGATTCTGTGGCGTATAAAATGTGACATGACCTTTCAAAGCAGAGGTCCTTTTCTGCACAATGAGACGATCCGCCACCCGACAAGAGGCCCCCCGAATGACTCTCTCTCCCCACGATGAACGTCTGCTCAAGGCGCTGGCCGTTGCCATCGTCGACCGCCCTCGGGCGACGCTGAAGGAGCTGGCGGAATCGGCGGGGGTGAGCAAGGCGACGCTGCACCGCTTCTGCGGCACCCGCGACGGGCTGATGGCGATGCTGGAGGACTATGGCCACGTGGTGATCCGGCAGATACTCGAAGCCTCCGGGCTGCAGCAGGCTGAGCCGCTGGAGGCGCTGCGCCGGCTGATCGCCGAGCACCTGCGGCACCGCGACATGCTCAACTTCCTGCTGTTCCAGTACCGCGCCGAGCAGCACGACATGGAGGTGATGACGGAGCGTTGGGGTTACTACACCGAGGCGGTTGACGCCTTCTTCCTGCGCGGCCAGCAGAGCGGCGTGCTGCGCATCGACATCACCGCCGCGGTGTTCACCGAACTCTTCCTCTCGATGCTCTACGGCATGGTCGATGCCGAGCGTTATGGCCGCGCGGCCAGCTCCAGTTCTGCCCACGTGCTGGAGCAACTGTTCCTCAACGGCGCCTTGGCTCAGCCCCAGCCCTGAGGCGCGGTGCGCGAGCGGCGGGTGGCCGGGCGGGGCGGTTTTCCGTACCATTGCCGGCCCTTCGTGATCCCCGCTTCCGAGTAGCAGAATGAAACCCGCCCGCCTGCGTGCCGATGTCCTGGCCGGACTCACCACGTCCTTTGCGCTGGTGCCCGAGTGCATCGCCTTCGCCCTGGTCGCCCACCTCAACCCGCTGATGGGCCTGTATGGCGCCTTCATCCTCTGCACCCTCACCGCGCTGTTCGGCGGGCGTCCCGGCATGGTCTCCGGCGCCGCCGGTTCGATGGCGGTAGTGATAGTCGCGCTGGTCGTGCAGCACGGCGTGCAGTACCTGCTGGCCACCGTGTTGCTGGGCGGGGTGGTGATGATCCTGTTCGGCCTGCTGCGCCTGGGCAAGCTGGTGCGCATGGTGCCGCACCCGGTGATGCTGGGCTTCGTCAACGGGCTGGCCATCGTCATTGCCCTAGCCCAGCTGGAGCACTTCAAGGACGGCGGACACTGGCTCAGCGGCAACCCGCTGTACCTGATGCTGGGGCTGGTGGCACTGACCATGGCGGTGGTCTATCTGCTGCCGAAACTGACCCGCGCGGTTCCGCCGGCGCTGGTGGCGATCCTCGGCGTGGGCCTGCTGGTCTACCTGCTCGGCTTGCCGACCCGCACCCTGGGCGACATGGCGCACATCGCCGGCGGCCTGCCGCAGTTCTCCTGGCCGGACATTCCCTTCAACCTGGATACCCTGCGGATCATTGCGCCTTACGCCTTCCTGATGGCCATGGTCGGCATCCTGGAAACCCTGCTGACGCTCAACCTCACCGACGAGATTACCGAGACCCGTGGCTTCCCGGACCGCGAATGCGTGGCGCTGGGTGCGGCCAACATGGTCTCCGGGGCATTCGGCGGCATGGGCGGCTGCGCGATGATCGGGCAGACGGTGATCAACCTCAGCTCCGGTGGCCGCGGCCGGCTTTCCGGCGTGGTCGCCGGGCTGATGATCCTGCTCTTCGTGCTGTTCCTCTCGCCGCTGATCGAACGCATCCCGCTGGCGGCGCTGGTGGGCGTGATGTTCGTGGTGTCCCAGCAGACCTTCGCCTGGGCTTCGCTGCGAGTCATCACCAAGGTGCCGCGCAGCGATGTGCTGGTGATCATCGCGGTGACCGCCATCACCGTGGCGACGGACCTCGCCGTGGCGGTGTTCTGCGGCATCGTCGTGGCCGCGCTGGACTTCGCCTGGAAGCACGCCCGCGAGCTGTACGCGGATATCCATGACCAGGCCGATGGCAGCAAGCTGTACCGCGTCCACGGCACGCTGTTCTTCGCTTCCACCACGGCCTTCCTCAACCAGTTCGACCCGGCGGGCGATCCGCAGCAGGTCACCCTGGACTGCGCGCACCTTAGCTTCGTCGATTACTCCGCCATCGCCGCACTGATGACCCTGCGCGAGCGCTACAGCAAGGCCGGCAAGCACCTGCGGGTGGTGCACCTGTCCGAGCGTTGCAGGCAACTGCTCAAGCGGGCGGGTGCGCAGCACGCCTGAGCGCGGGACCTGTAGGAGCGGTGCAGGAGCGGTGCAGGAGCGGTGTAGGAGCGAGCTTGCTCGCGAACCGCCCAACGCTGGAGCCGCCTGGGCATCTGTTCGCGAGCAAGCTCGCTCCTGCAACAGCAAAAAGCCCTGCGTCAGCGGGGCTTTTTCATTCCGATGCAAACCTGCAGGGGCTGGTCGGGCTCAATGGTGCGAGGACGCCAGCTCCTGACAGATCTCTTCCAGCGCATCGGCATCACGCAGCAATTGGCGGGCGGCGCAGCGCAGGCGGCGGTTGAGGTCTTCGTTGGCGATCAGCGGCGCCAGCTCGCGCAGGAGCTCGGCAACCACCAGGCGCTGTTTCAGAGCGGCAATCATGCAGAGTTGCGGATCGGCTCCTGCGCTCGGGTGTGCAGCAAGGGTAGCCCTGATGGCGGGGGATCAGCCGGCGCAGGTCAGGGGCACGAGCAGCTTCGCCACCAGGAAAAGGCCCAGGCCGAAAACCCCGTGGGTGATCAGGCTGTGCACCCGCGCCTTGGCCGGGTTGGCGCTCTTCGCCGCGGCGATGCCCAGGCCGAATGCCGGCTGCATCAACAGGAAGGGCATAGCCACGGTCACCACGCCGAAGAGCAGCGCTGGCAGCAGGGTCGGTCGGCACAGCCAGTCGCTGCCGGCTAGCGTGATCAGGGCGAGGGCGAAGCAGATCCCGGTGAGGTAGTGGATCACCCAGCCCAGCGCGCGTTCACCGGTAACCGGCGCAGCCTTGCCGATGGCGGCGTGGCGGAATTGCCCGTGCGGCATGTGGCCGACCCAGCGGCCGACCAGTGCGTAATCCAGCGAGGGCACACCCAGCAGACGCTTGCGCAGGATGGTCCAGCCATCCATCAGCAGGGTGGCGCCGACGCCGATGGCGAGGGAGGCGAGCAGGGGGGAAAGCGGCATGGCAGGTTCCTTCGAATGAGTCGAGGGCGCCAGCATCCCGGTTCAAGTGGACTTGAGGTCAAGCCTCGCGGGCCATACGCCGGCTCAGGTTCGAACCGAGCACGTAGAACACCCCGCCGCCGACGATGAAGGCGCCAAGCATGACGAACACCCAGTGCGGCGCGAACAGGGTGAGGAAGCCGCCTACCAGGATCGGCCCGAAGGCGCCGCCGAGGTTGGCCAGGTTCTGCGTGCCGTAGTACACGCCGCGCAGGTGGGGTGGGGCGATGCGGTCGATGAACATGTACTCGGCGGGGATCACGATGATCTCGCCCAGGGTGAATACCACCATCGCCAGCCCCCAGTGCACGAGGCTTTGCGACAGACCGAAGCCGACGATGCCCAGCACGAACAGGCCCAGGCCGACGATCAGCCAGCGCTGCAGGTGCTCGTTGCCGATGCGCTTGCCCAGCAGGTACTGCAGCGCGATCACCGTTACCGCGTTGACCCCGAGCAGGGTCTGGATTACTTGGTAGGCGCGCTCCGCCGTGCCGGTGGCCACCAGGTACTGCGAGAGGTAGGCGGAGAACTGACCGAACACCACGGCGGTGAGCACGCCGCCGATGGTGAAATACATCAGCCGGTGGTCCTTCGCCAGCACACCCATCACTGCGATGAACGAGGGCGGCGCCACGCCTTCGGCCGGGCGCATGCCGCGGTCGCCATAGCGCGCGAAAGCCAGCAGGAACAGCGCGCCCAGGCACGCCGAGAGCACGAAGGGCAGGTGCTGGCCCCAGTGCGCCAGCGCGGCGCCGATGAACGGGCCGATGGCGTAGGCGAGGTTGATCAGCGTATAGCGGATGGAGAACGCGCGGCCTTGCTCACCGGCCGGAAGCAGGCGGCCGAAGATGGTCTTCACCACCACGTCGGTGACCGAATAGGCGAAGTTGAACCCCAGCAGGAACAGGAAGAACAGCCAGAGCTGCGTGCTCAGCAACATGCCGGCGAAGGCGGCGACGAAGCAGGTGCCGAAGCCGAGGATCAGGCGGAAGCCGGGCAGGCGATCGATCAGGAAGCCGCCGTAGAGGCTCAGCAGCGAGCCCCCGAACAGCGCGCCGCCGAGGATCAGGCCGATGCGGCTGACGGGCAGGGCGAACTGGGTAGAGAGATAGATAACCAGGAAGGGCAGGGTAATGGCCCGGCCCAGGGTAAGCAGGAAGGTACCGGCTAGCAGCAGGTTGACCTGTAGCGGATAACGCTTGAGCGCGGCGAGCATTCCATGCCTCTGGTGTCGAAGGTAACGGGTAGGCTCCCGATCCTATCAGCACCAGCTTGGTGCATGGCAAGCGCCGAGAGCTCTGGCGAACCCCCGGCGTGCCCGCTGCGTCAGGTCCCGGCCTTCTCCCTGGCACGCAGCGCCTTGACCGTCTCGCCACCCACGCCCCAGCTGTCGGTGGGGATTTCCTGGATCACCACGAAGGTGCTCGCGGGCGGTTTGCGCAGGACGCGCTCCAGCAGTTCAGTGACGCCTTCGATGAGCTGGCGGCGTTCGTCGGCGGTGACGCCTTCGTCGGTGACCTGGATGTTCACATATGGCATGGCAGTTCTCCGTTGGGGATAGGGTGGGATTACCAGACGCCAGTGGTGGAGCCACCGTCGACATTGAGGATGGCGCCGCTGACGAAGGTCGAGTCGGTGAGGTATAGCACTGCGTCGACGATGTCCTGCGGATCGCCGATCGCGCCGCTGGGCGACAGGCCGCGCAGGAAGGCGCGGGTGCCTTCGTCATCGGGATGCAGCGGGGTCGCGATGATCCCCGGCGCCACGGCGTTGACCTGCACGTGGGACGATGCCAGCTCCAGGGCGAGTCCGCGCACCGCGCTGTTCAGGCCGCCCTTGATCAGGATCGGCAGCAGCGCCGGGACCTTCACGTTGGGCTGCAGGGCGATGGAGGCGGTGATACTGATGATGTGCCCCGAGCCGTTGGCAGCCATGTGCTGCGCGGCGGCCTGGGCCGGATAGAAGAAGCCCTTGAGGTTGGTGTCGACAATGGCTTCGAGGTCTTCGTCGGTGTAATCACCGATTGGCTTGGCGATGAAGATGCCGGCGTTGTTGATCAGGATATCCACCCGGCCGAAGGCCTCGATGGCCTGGGCGAACAGGCGTTTGGCGGTGTCCGGCCTGGCGATGTCGCCGGCCACTGCGAGGAAGTTGTGCGGGTTGCCCAGCTTGGCGGCGGCTTCGTCCAGGCGGGCCTGGGTACGGGCGTTGCCGACCACGTTGTAGCCGCGCTCGAGGTAGGCGCGGGCGATGGCGAAGCCGAGGCCGCTGGAGGCGCCGGTAACGATGACGGTCTTGCTCATGGTTATCTCCGAGAGTGTGGCGGGGCGGTGTGCCCGCGTCCTGGAGGCCAATCTAGGCTGCATTCAGCCATTGAAAAATGAGGCGGATGGCATTTGAATTGATACCTCATGTAATCAATCCACCTATGCCATGACCCGCCATTTCGACGACCTGCAACTGGGCAGCATCGAGCTGTTCTGCCTGGCTGCGGAGACCGCCAGCTTCACCGCCGCCGCCAACGAGGCGGGCATCACGCCGGCCGCGGTGAGCCGCTCGGTGGCCCGGCTGGAAGAGCGCCTGGGCGTGCGCCTGTTCGTCCGCACCACGCGGCAGATGCGCCTGACCGATGACGGCCGCAGTTACTTCGAGCAATGCCGACAGGCGCTGACCCAACTGGTGGATGCCGAGCGCGCGGTGAGCGGCGGCCAGAGCATCGCCTCCGGGCGCCTGCGCATCAGCGTGCCCACGCCGTACGCACATTACCGGCTGTTCCCGCGGCTGCCGGAGTTCCGCAGGCGCTATCCGCAGGTGCAGGTGGAGGTGCACGTGAGCAACCGCAACATCGACTTCGCCAATGAGGGCTACGACCTGGCAATCCGCGGCCGCGACCCGGCGGATTCCAGTCTGGTGGCGCGGCGCCTGGAGGAGGCGGAGAACGTGGTAGTCGCCACGCCCGAGTACCTGGCGCGTGCCGGCACGCCGCAGACGCCGGACGATCTCGCCGGGCACGAATGCATCCAGTTCGAACTGCCCAGCACCGGCCGGCGCGTACCCTGGACCTTCCGCGTCAACGGCAAGCCGGTGGAAATCGAGACTTCCGGCAGCTTCACGGTACTGGAGGACTACCTGGCCACCGCGACCCTGGCCAAGTGCGGCGGCGGGTTGATGCAGGCCTATCGCTTCACCGTGCAGGAAGAGCTGGAGCGGGGTGAGCTAGTGGAAGTGTTGAAGGACTATGGCCAGACGACTCGTCCTTTCCTGCTGATCTACCCCCATGCGCGCCATGTGCCGTCGCGAGTGCGGGCGTTCATCGAGTTCATGCTGGAGACGCGCTCAAGCCAGGCGTAGGAGCGGACTCCGTCCGCGATGATCACGCTTAACCGCTTGGCTGACCGGAGCTCAGTCTGCCGCTCTTCTGGTTAGTAAGACGTATTCGCATTTACAAGTAATTTACATCTGCATACACTTTGGCTCCCCGTCGGTGCCCACTACGCCGGCATTCGCCAACCCGAGTCATTGCGCCGCCAGAGCGCAAACCTCGCAGCAAGGATCCTTCCAGCAGATGAAAGACGTAGCCTCGGGCGCTCTCCTGCTCAGTCTCTCCACCTTTGCTCTCTCCGCAGTCGCCGCGCCGGTCGCCATAGACCTGCCCAAGCAGCCCCTGGCCGCTTCCCTGGAGCAACTGCAGTCTGCGACCGGGCTGCGGATTTCCTATGACCGTGCCCAGGCCGCCAAGGTCGGTGCGCCGGCCATCAAGGGCAACATGGAGCCGCGCGAGGCACTCGATCGTTTGCTGGCGGACAGCGGCCTGCAGGGCACGGTCAGCGGCAACAGCGCGCAGATCAGCGGCACCGCGGGCAATGACAGTGTCGACCTGGGCGCCACCGAGATCGTCGGCGCCGCCAGCGTGGCGCCCGGCACCACCGAAGGCACCGGTTCCTACACCACCGGTGTGATGCAGACCTCCACCAAGCTGAACATGACCGTGCGCGAGACGCCGCAGTCGGTCAGCGTGGTCACCCGCCAGCAGATGGAAGACCAGAACATGCAGGACCTCGACGACGCGATCCGCGGCGTCACCGGCATGACCGTCCAGCAATATGGCCCCGCACGCGTGAGCTACGCCGCGCGCGGATTCGACGTCGACAACATCATGTACGACGGCCTCGCCACCAGCATCTCCACCTACACCCAGGACGTGATTTCCGCCGCGGACCTGGCGATGTTCGACCGCGTCGAAGTGGTCCGCGGCGCCACCGGCCTGATGCAGGGCGCGGGCAACCCGGCCGCCGCCGTCAACATGGTGCGCAAGCGCCCGACCCAGGACTTCCACATGAGCCTGGAAGGCAGCGCCGGCACCTGGGACCGCTACCGCAGCCAGGTCGACGTGTCCGGACCGCTGAACAGCGAAGGCACCCTGCGCGGCCGCGCGGTGGCCGCCTACGAAACCCGCGACAGCTTCCAGGACGTGGTCAGCGGCGAGCGCGGCGTGCTCTACGGCATCACCGAAGCCGACCTGAACCCGGACACCACCCTGACCCTGGGCGCGTCCTACCAGAACGACAACAAGAACGACAACTGGGTGGGCCTGCCGGCGCCGCTGGGCGGCCGTCACCTGGACCTCAAGCGCTCCGACTACTACGGCGCCGACTGGTCCTACTGGGATACCACCACCACCCACCTGTTCGGTGACGTGGTGCACCGCTTCGACAACGGATGGCAAATGAAGGTGGCCGCCGACAAACTGTGGGCGCGCATCGACATGCTCGGCCTGTACAACAGCTGCTACTACACCGAAGGCTGCCCGACCATGATCCAGGGGCCCGGCCAGTACGCCTACACCGACGACCACCAGAGCTACGACGCCTTCGCCAACGGCCCGTTCCAGGCCTTCGGCCGCGAGCACGAACTGGTATTCGGCGGCAGCTACCGGGAAGAGCGCTTCGATGGCCACGGTGGCTGGGGAGACCTGACCTACAACGATGGCTCGCCAGTGACCCCATTCGACCCGACCAAGTGGGACCCGGGCTCGGTGCAGAAGCCGAACATCGACATGAGCCTCTGGAACATGAAGCTCGACCAGGAGCAGAAGGGCGCCTATGTCACCACCCGCCTGAACGTCGCCGATCCGCTCAAGGTCATTCTCGGTGGCCGCCTGGACTGGTACGAGGCCGACCCGCACAACGACACCGGCACCCAGAAGGTCACCCGCAACGTCACCCGCTACGCTGGCGTGGTCTACGACCTGAACGAGGTCTACTCGGTCTATGCCAGTTACACCGACATCTTCAAGCCGCAGAGCAACTTCGACTCCAGCGGCAGCCTGCTCGACCCGATCACCGGCAAGAACTACGAGATCGGCCTGAAGGGCGAGCACTTCGGCGGTACGCTCAATACCCAGCTGGCGCTGTTCCAGATCGACCAGGAAAACCGCGCGACCGACGACACCAGCGGCCCCTCGCCGTGCCCCAGTTCGCCGACAGCGATCTACTGCTCGCGCGCTTCGGGCAAGGTCCGCAGCCAGGGCGTGGACATGGAAGTCAGCGGTGCGATGACCGAGAACTGGCAGGCCATGGCGGGCTACACATACGTCGACGCCAAGTACAAGCACGACAGCAACGAGGACAACGTCGGCAAGCCCTTCGACCCGAGCAAGCCGCGCCACCTGTTCAAGCTCGCCACCAGCTATACCCTGCCGGGCGAACTGCACAAATGGCGCGTGGGCGGCAACCTGGTGACCCAGAGCCAGACCGAGGACACCAGCACCGGCTTCCAGCAGGGCGGCTACACGGTGACCAACGCCATGCTCGGCTACAAGGTCAGCGAGAACATCGATACCCGGGTGAACTTCAACAACATCTTCGACAAGTACTATTACAGCGGCATCAGCTTCGGCAACCTGAACTATGGCGAGCCGCGCAACCTGATGTTCACGGTGAAGTACTCGATGTGATCCGCCTGGCCTGAATGAGAAGGCCCCGCGTCGCGGGGCTTTTTCATCTACCGGAATATGCAGCCGTTCGGCTCCCGGCTGCGGTCCTCAGAAGGCGGCGCCTTTGCGCGGCAGCACTGTCCAGGCGACGCCGAACAGGAGCAGCGCGGCGACCAGGGCATAGGGGGCGCGGCTGTCCATCTGGTGCAGCAGGGTGCCCAGCAACGGGCCGCTGATCATGCCCAGACCATGCACGGCGACCAGGCTGCCGGCGGCGGCTCCTTGCTCGTCAGCCTCTACGGCGTTGGCGTTGAGGGCCGAGACGGCAGGGAAGACCCAGCCCATGCCGGCGGCGGCGACGAAGCAGGAGGCATAGAGCATCCAGGGAGCGACGGCCAAGCACACCGTGGCGAAGCCCAGCGCGGAGACCGTGCCGCCCACGCCTATCAGGCGCGACGGCGTCCAGTTCAACTTGCGCACCAGCATCTGTGCACAGATCAGCGCCGCGCCCACCGAGGTGAGCGCGATACCGGCGACGCGCGCGGCATCGGCTGGGGGAAGTCGCAGGCGGTCGAGGGCGAAGAAGCCCACGGTCATCTGTGCCACAGTCACGCAAACCATCGCGATGAAGCCAAGGGTCAGCGAGCGGCGCAGGCGCCTGTCGCTGATCGCCAGCGTCGGACCCTTGCGTTCGTGCGCGCGCTCGTGGTGCGGCAGCCATTTCCACAGCACGCCTAGCGCCACCAGCGGCAGCAGGCAGGTGAGCAGCAGTGGCAAGGCCAGCCCAAGCATGGCCAGCAGCCCGGCGAAGCTGGGGCCGACCACCATGCCCACGGCACTGGCCGCGCCGAGCCCGGCCATCGCCGAGGCGCGCTTATCCGCGCCCACATGGTCCGCCACCAGCGCCGCCGAACAGGCCGGCACGGCGGCGTAGAAGCCGCCCGCCAGGCCACGCAGCACGACAATCCCGATGAATGCAGGGAGTGGCGACATGGCTGCATCCAGCGCCAACGCCATGAAGGCACAGAGCAGGGCATAGGTCATCGCGAAGCCGGCCAGGCCGCTGAGCAGCACGCGGCGGCGACCGAGGCGGTCGCTGGCGATGCCCCAGACCCGCGCCATGACCATCCAGGCGACGCCGCCGACCGTCACCGTCATCCCCGCCTGCCAGGGAGCCAAGCCCAGAGTACGGGCTACCGGTCCGATCAGCGCGACGAAGGACATCACCGCCACCGTGCAGACGAATGTTTCGAACATCAGCGGGCGCAGGTTGAGGCTGGGGGCCAGGGGTGGGATGGCAGTCATTTTGACGTATTCCTTAGGGATGACGGGGCATTCTTTTCCCTTACAAAGACGAATGGCAGCGACAGAACACCAGCAATTACCTGGCTTCACACCGCCTTGCTCTGCCTAGCGTGAGAACGACTCGCCGGTGTGAGTCGCCCCAATTGGAGGAAGCGATCGAGATGGCAGTCGGTAATCCTGCAATACCGCTAGAGCGGATGGTTGATTAAAAAATGAACAATTCTGAATTTTCTTGCGGCAACGTTTCTGTAGGAAGTTTGAATGTCGAATTATTTTAAGAGAATTCTGATTGAGGTTTGTAGGGCGTTTCCTGAATGTAGTTAAACCTATTGATTAGGGTTGAATTGCGAAAAGTACATGGCAGGCTTGAACTGTTTTCGCCACGAACGTCGCCTGTATGAATTCAGAAAACCAGCTGCATCAGAAAATTCTTATAGAAGCGCCGAGTTAGATAGGGCAGAAGGTTGGCGTAAATAATATTTCCCAATTCGTCGCATGCTTCGAGCGAATTTCAATACGTTCGCGGTGTGTTCTTGCATCAACAAAGGGACTGTAAGGCAGGGTAATCATGGCGTCTGATAGTTTTCAGAATGAAGTTCCCAAGGCTCGGGTCAATATAAAACTTGATCTGCACACTGGTGGCGCGCAAAAGAAAGTCGAGTTGCCACTGAAGCTGCTGATGATGGGCGACTACAGCAATGGGCGGGAAAACCGTCCGTTGTCGGAGCGCGGTAAGGTCGATATCAACAAGAACAACTTCAATAACGTACTGAGCGAATTTCAACCCAGCCTGAAATTGGCTGTGCCCAATACGCTGGTTGAAGACGGGGCCGATACCAGTGTCGAGCTCACCTTCCGCCACATGAAGGACTTCGAGCCCGAGCAGGTGGCCCGCCAGCTCCCGGAGCTACGTGCGCTGCTGGCCATGCGCAACCTCCTGCGCGACCTCAAGTCGAACCTTCTGGACAACGTCACTTTCCGGCGGGAGCTGGAGCGCATCCTCAAGAACGATGCACTCAGCGATGAACTGCGGGCCGAGCTGGCCGCATTGGCTCCGCACGACGACGCAGCACACTAAGGAGAGACGACATGTCCGTGGAAACCAATGCCGTACCGGCTGCCGGCAACACCGTACTCACTCGCGATGGACAAGGCGTTTACGCCGCACTGTTCGACAAGATCAACCTGAGCCCGGTCTCATCGCTGACCGGCATCGAGGTCTATCAGAGCACCGATGCACTGTCGGATGTCTCCGCTGACGAGCGCGTCACCGCTGCCGTCAGTGTTTTCCTTGACCTGCTCAAGCGCTCCTCGCAGAAGGTCGAGCGCCTCGACAAGACGTTGCTGGACGAACATATCGCCCAACTGGACGAGCAGATCAGTCGCCAGTTGGATGCGATCATGCACCACCCGGATTTCCAGCGAGTCGAATCCACCTGGCGCGGCGTGAAGTCGCTGATCGACCAGACCGACTTCGCCGCAATGTACGCATCGAATTGCTGGACATCAGCAAGGACCACCTGGTGCAGGATTTCGAGGACGCTCCGGAGATCGCCCAGAGCGGTCTGTACCTCCATACCTACACGCAGGAGTACGACACCCCCGGCGGCGAGCCCATCGCGGCGGCCATTTCCAACTACGAATTTGGTCGCGGCCCGCGGGATATCGCCCTGCTGCGCAATATCTCCAAGGTCGCCGCCGCAGCCCACATGCCGTTCATTGGCGCTGTCGGGCCGGCCTTCTTCGGTAAGGAAACGATGGAGGAAGTAGCCGCGATCAAGGACATCGGCAACTACTTCGATCGCGCCGAATACCTGAAGTGGAAATCCTTCCGCGATTCCGATGACGCCCGCTACATCGGTCTGACCATGCCGCGAGTACTGGGGCGCTTGCCTTACGGCCCCGATACGGTGCCGGTGCGCAGCTTCAATTACGTTGAAAGCGTCAAGGGGCCGGACCACGACAAGTACCTCTGGACCAATGCCTCTTTCGCCTTCGCCGCCAACATGGTGACCTGCCCGAGCTGCTGCGCGTAGACGATCAGCTCAAGCGGCTGGCGCAACTGCTGGCGCGCCATGAGCCTGAACCCTTGCTTCCATTGCAGGCTTTGCGCAGTCAGCTGCTGGGCTTGCTCAGACGCCTGGCCCCGGAGGCTGCACCTGCCGAAGCCGCGGTGGCACCGCTAGTGGCGGCGGACGAGGAAGCCACAACGGCTACGCCGAACCCTGGGGCCGCAACGGCCCAACCGCCGGTCTCCACGCCTCGTCGCCGGACCGCGCGCAAGCCGCGCAGCGAGGCGCCTGCGGTGGTCGTGTTGAGATTGGATAGTGCCGAGCCGCCGATTGAGCAGACGTTAGCGCGCAAGCGCCGTCCTCTCTGGGCCTGGCTGCTTCTGCTGGGTGTGCTGATGGCTTTGACCGGCCTGTTGATCTTGGCGCACGGCCACTGGTGGCAAGGGACGAAAAGCCTTGGCGGAGAGCCGCTGCCAGCGGTTTTCGGGGCGGCCCCGGAAGCGCAGGCGCCTGCTGCGTCCATCGCGCCGATTCGCCTGGACGGCCAGTTGCTGTTCCCGCCCGGCAAGGCTGAGCTCAGGCCGGACTCGACCAAGGTGCTGGTGAACAGCCTGATCCACATCAAGGCGCAACCCGGCTGGCTGATCGTCATCACCGGCCACAGCGATTCCACTGGCGATCCGCAGCGCAACCTGGAGCTGTCGCGCAATCGCGCGGCGGCCGTGCGCGACTGGATGCAGCGCATGGGCGATATTCCCGATGACTGTTTCCTCGTGCGCGGCGCAGGGGCCAGCGAGCCGGTTGCCGTCGAGGACAGCGAAGCGGGCCGCAATGCCAATCGTCGCGTGGAGATCACCCTGACGCCGGAAGGCGGCGCCTGCGCGAAGCGATAAAGGGGGAGTCTTCTCCTCGCCAGCAGCCGCTGGCGAGGAGAAGCGAGGCGTCAGCACACCGCGATATGCGAATCCGCACGGGGCTCGGTGCCGCCGCAGAGCACGCCGGTTTCAGGATCGCGGACGATGATCTGGCCGCGTCCGTAGTCGGTCAGGTCGCAGGCGATCTCCACCTCGTGCCCTCGCCGCGCCAGCCCGAATGCCAGGTCGCGGTTGGCGTGCTGCTCGATGCCCACCTTCATGCCGCCCAGCCATTGCCAGCGCGGGGCATCCAGCGCGGCCTGGGGGTTGAGACCGAAGTCCACCAGGTTCATCACTATCTGCACATGGCCCTGGGGCTGCATGTAGCCGCCCATGACGCCGAACGGGCCGACGGCCACGCCATCCTTGCTGAGGAAGCCGGGGATGATGGTGTGGAAGGTCTTCTTGCCTGGCGCCAGGGCGTTGGAGTGCGCCGGGTCGAGGCTGAACTCCGAACCGCGGTTCTGCAGGCCGATGCCGCTGTCGGGCAGCACCACGCCGGAGCCGAAGCCGTGGTAGGCGCTCTGGATGAAGGAGACCATGTTGCCTTCGCCGTCGGCGGTGGCGATGTACACGGTGCCGCTGGAGTGCGGGTCACCATGTTTGGGCTCGGCAGCCCGTTCGCCGATCTCGGCGCGGCGGCGGGCGGCGTAGTCGTCGGAGAGCAGCGCGGCAGTGCTGACGCGCATGTGCTCCGAATCGGTGATGTAGTGCAGGCCGTCGGAATAGGCCTTCTTCATCGCTTCGAGCTGGCGGTGCCAGGTGAGCTGGCTGTCGCGCTGGTCGAAGTCGTAGCCCTGGAGGATGTTCAGGGTCATCAGGGCGATCAGGCCCTGGCCGGCCGGCGGGATTTCCCAGACGTCATAGCCGCGGTAGTTGGTCTTGATCGGCTCGACCCACTTGGGCTTGTAGCCGGCCAGGTCGGCATTGCTCAGCTCGCCGCCGGTGGCGGCGGAGTGGGCGGCCAGGCGCTGGGCGATGGCACCCCGGTAGAAGCTTTCGCACTTCGTCTCGGCCAGCTCGGCGAGGGTCTTCGCCTGGGCCGGATTGCGGAACAGCTGCCCGGCGCGCGGTGCTTCGCCGTCGATGGTGAAGGTGTCGAACCAGCTCTCCAGCACCGGTACGGCGGCGCGGCTGTCCTGGTATTCGCGGCGGGCGATTTCCCACTGGTGGGCGACCACCGGGGAGACCGGGAAACCGTCGCGGGCCAGGGCGATGGCGGGTTGCAGCAGGTCGGCGAAAGGCAACTTGCCGAAGCGCGCGGACAGCTCGGCCCAGGCTGCGGGAATGCCCGGCACGGTGACCGGCAGCCAGCCGTGCACCGGCATCTTGTCGAAGCCTGCGGCCTTGACCTTGTCGATGGAGATGGAGGCGGGCGCGTGGCCGCTGGCGTCCAGGCCGTGCAGCTGGTCCTTGACCCAGACCAGGGCGAAGGCGTCGCCGCCGATGGCGCAGCCGGTGGGTTCGACCACGGTCAGCGCGGCGGCGGTGGCGATGGCGGCGTCG
>NZ_JBGLYK010000210.1:0-9753 GCF_047304025.1 Pseudomonas sp. Pseusp97
TGATGTGTATAACAGCCCGGCCGCCCTGCACTCACCGGTGGCCTTGCCGCTGGTGCCCGCGACCGAGGGAGCGAGCAGTGATGAGCCGCTGGAGATTTTCAACGGGCTGGGCGGCTTCGCGCTGGGCGGGCGTGAGTACCACATCGCTCTGAACAATGGCCACATGACCCCGGCGCCGTGGATCAATGTGATCGCCAATCCAGCGTTCGGCTTCCAGGTCTCGGCGGAAGGCAGCGGCTACACCTGGGCCGGCAACAGTCGGGACAATCAGCTTAGCCCCTGGTCCAACGACCCGGTCATCGATCCTGCAGGTGAGGCTTTCTACCTGCGCGACGAAGACAGTCTGGCAGTCTGGGGCGTTACCGCCCAGCCGATCCGCGACGCAGGCTTGTACCGCGCCGCCCATGGTTTCGGCTACAGCCGGTTCAGCCACACGGCTCACGGTATCGAGGCGCAGCTGCTGCAGTACGTGCCGCTGGAAGACCCGCTGAAGATATCGCGGCTGACACTGCGCAATACCTCCGGCCGGCCGCGCCGGCTATCGGTGACAGCTTACGTGGAATGGGTACTGGGTACCGCGCGCGGAGCCTGTGCCCCTTTCATCCTGACGGGGGTGGATGTCGACAGCGGCGCGCTACTGGCACGTAACCCATGGAGCATCGCTTATTCCGAGCGGCTGGCTTTCGCAGACCTGGGCGGGCGGCAGAGCAGCTGGACCGCCGATCGCAGCGAATTCATCGGTCCTGCCGGTAGCCTGTCGGCTCCTCGGGCGCTGCTCGGCACCACGGCGTTGTCGGGCGCCAGCGGCGCTGGCTTCGATCCTTGCGCTGCCCTGCAATGCATCGTCGAGCTGGGCGTCGGCGAGTCCGTGGAAGTGCTGGCGTTGCTGGGGCAGGCCGGATCGAACGAGGATGTTAGTCGACTCGTGCTGCGTTACCGCAGTCTTGATCTCGATGCAGTGTTGGCCGACGTGACCCGGTATTGGGAACAACGGCTTGGCGCGGTTCAGGTCCGCACGCCCGATCGCGCCATGGACTTGATGCTCAATGGCTGGCTGCTCTACCAGACCCTGTCGTGCCGCATCCATTCCCGATCGGCGTTCTACCAGGCCAGCGGTGCTTATGGTTTCCGTGACCAGTTGCAGGATGCTCTGGCGTTGTCGTTCGCCTGCCCAGAGCTGACCCGCCACCACCTGCTGCGGGCCGCCGGGCGCCAGTTCGTCGAGGGCGATGTGCAGCACTGGTGGCTGGAACAGACGGGGCAGGGAGTGCGCACGCGAATCTCCGATGACCGGGTCTGGTTGGCCTATGCCTGTGCCAGCTACATCGAGTCATCCGCGGACCTTGCGGTGCTCGACGAAATGCTGCCTTTCCTCGAAGGGCCACAGCTGAATCCTGGCGAGAGCGATACGTTTTTCCAGCCGATGCTTGCGGAGGAGAGCGCCTCGCTGTTCGAACACTGCGCTCGGGGCCTGGACCGGTGCCTGGAGATGACCGGCGCCCACGGCCTGCCACTGATGGGGAGCGGAGACTGGAACGACGGAATGAACCGTGTGGGCGTCGGCGGCCAGGGCGAAAGTGTGTGGCTCGGCTGGTTGCTGTTGCATACCCTGGAGCGCTTCGCTGCCCTGGCCGAGGGGCGGGATGAGGTACGGTCCGTGCGCTGGCGAAAACATTCGGCGGCGCTGCAACTGGCCTTGGAGGAGCATGGTTGGGACGGCCAGTGGTATCGCCGGGCGACCTTCGACGACGGCACCTGGCTCGGTTCGGCGGCCAGCGACGAATGCCGGATCGATTCCATTGCCCAGTCCTGGGCAGTGCTCTGCGGCGGTGCGAATCCCGAGCGTACAGCCACTGCCATGGCGTCGCTGGAGCGCTGGTTGATCCGTCAGGATGAGGGGTTGGCCTTGCTGTTCACTCCCCCCTTCGATCAATCAGCACATGATCCCGGGTACATCAAAGGCTACCCGCCGGGCCTGCGCGAGAACGGCGGGCAATACAGTCATGCGGCGATGTGGAGCATCCTGGCGTTTGCCCGTCTCGGTCAGGGCGACAAGGCGGCCGGGCTGTTCTCCCTGCTCAACCCGATCAACCACACGCGCACGGCGGCAGAGGTTGAGTGCTACAGGATCGAACCCTATGTCGTCGCCGCCGATGTCTATTCCATTGCCCCCCATGTCGGGCGTGGTGGCTGGAGCTGGTATACCGGCTCCGCTGGCTGGATGTACCGAGCGGGGGTGGAGGGAATCCTGGGGCTCCGGCGCGAGGGTGCAAGTCTGGTCATCGATCCGTGTATCCCGCTGGACTGGCCGGGGTTCGACGCCAGCGTAACGGTGGATGGTTGCCATTACAGCATCGTCCTAACCTCGGCCGGGAAGCACTGCCGCGGCATCCAGCGCGCGCTTCTGAATGGCTGTTCACTGGTCTGCGGCGAAAGCCCTGTGCGGGTGCCGCTGGCGGTTGGCGAGCATCGCCTCGAGCTGTTCCTGTAAACGCGTGTCACCCCGCCGTATGGCCTGGACGACGGGGAACGTAGGGTAGCAAGCGGTCGGTTTCCGCCTTCACCACCGCGTAGCACTCGCAACTCAATACCTCCAGGCGCGAGCGGTCCAGCACGGTGATCCGCCCCCGGCTGTACTCGATCACACCTTGCTTCTGCAGTTTGCCGGCCGCTTCGGTGACGCCCTCTCGCCGCACACCGAGCATGTTGGCGATGAGCTCCTGGGTCATGATCAGCTGGTTGCCGGGCAGGCGGTCGAGGGACAGCAGCAGCCAGCGGCAGAGTTGCTGGTCGATGGAGTGATGGCGGTTGCAGACAGCCGTCTGGGCCATCTGAGTGATCAATGCCTGGGTATAGCGGAGCAACAACTGGAGCATGTCGCCGTGGCGGCCGAACTCGTCCTTCATTCGTTGCCCTGCGAGCCGGTAAACGCTGCCGGCGCTTTGCACGATAGCGCGGCCGGGGGTGCTCTCGCCGCCCATGAAGACGGCTATACCGACCAGCCCCTCGTTACCGACCACGGATATCTCGGCCGATGCACCACTTTCCATCACGTACAAAAGCGAAACGATGGAGTCGGTGGGGAAGAACACGTAACGCATCGCATCACCGGGTTCGTAGATCACCTTGCCCAGTTCCAGGCGTTGCAGCTCCAGATGGGGGAAGAGGCGCTCCTGAACCTCTCGGGGGAGTGCGGCCAGTAAATGGTTCTGCGCGGGGGAGGGAGTCTCTCGCATGGCGGCCTCCTCACGGGGCGTATCGCGACTACTCAAGCATACAGTTTCAGGCCTTTACCGGTGGTGCAAAGTTCCCTATCGCACAGACCGGACTCCCGCTGGCGCGCAGTCTGGAGCTTGCGGCGGCGGATGCTGATCTGGCGCTTTGTACGACCAAGTCATCGCATCTTTTCAGGGATTTTCCATGAACATTGAAGATGGCGATTCCTTCAGTATGTACGAGGGCCATAACGGCGTAGCCGCCGATGACCATTCCTGTCTCGGCCCCCAATTGCTGAGCGCAGATACGCTCATCGAGAGTGACATCTGCAACTTCGAGGACGAAGGTCTTGGCGGCCTCAAGAAAATCATGCTGTATTCGCAAAGTAGGTAAGTTGCCTGCGCCGGGCTGTCGTTCGGCGGATTCCTGGAGATGGGAGAAAAACAGTTTGCAATTCCATGGAGTCTCTTGAGGCTGGATACGGTGAACAAGCGCTTCGTGCTTGATGTTGACCAAGACCGCCTCAGCAGCGCACCGAGGTTCGACTAGGATGATTGGCCGGACATGCAGGGCCCGACATGGGGCGGGATATACATGCTTTATATGAAGCCCGGCCGATTGAGCTGTCATTCCCCAACAATCTCGAAGTATCGACGAGGAATCTCGGGCGAGTTGCCCGGATCACCACGATCCAGTCGCCAATAGCCGACGTCGTGCCATTGGCCCAGATTGAAACCGACTTACTGGAAGGTGCCGATGTGCCGGAAGCCCAGCCGCTCATGCAAACCGACGCAATCCGCGTTGGGCAGCGCGATGTCGACAGAGGCAGCGTTGAATCGCTGCTTGGCGAGTATGTGAAGTAGCTTGCTGTAGAGGTCGCGGCTAACCTCCGCGCGTCGCTCGCTCTCCGCAATTATAGACAGTGACATCCACTTCCGAGCGGTGTGCTGCTCGGGCCCTGTACTGGCTGGCGCAAGCTTAGCCAACCAGACGCCCATCGCGCTCCGCGACAAGGTAGGGTAGGTCTGCTGGGGCGTGACGACGCGCTCCCGTATCTCCTCGCCGCTCGGCGGCAGCTCCTCTGGGGGTCGCCGTGCCGGTCACAACCGGAGCACAGATGGCCTGGATAGCCGCAGCGTCCTCGGGGCCGGCGTCTCTGATTTCGATTCTCATGGCGGCCTCAGATTGGGCGCTGACTCAGGTGGGCGGAAAGTTGCTAGGCGCTCTCCATGCGTTCCGAATAACGATCCGCCAGGAAGCCCTGGCTATTACGCAGCAGGGTGAACTTCACCAGTTTTTCCATGACGTCCACCACGCTATCGTAGTAAGCCGACGGTTTCGCACCCCCGCGTCGTCGAACTCCAGGTAGGCCTTGGGTACCGAGGTTTGGTTGGGAATGGTGAGCTTTTCGCTCGACGACGGACCCAAACTGGAATGGAAACAGGCCGCTCCATTCTTGCTGGGTCATGCTGATTACCCCAGGGGGCGATCGATGAGGGGAGTATCAGCGGCGAATCTGAAAGTAGTCTGAAGTCGCTGAGAGCCAGCGGCGGTGGAAACGAAATATCCAGCACGCGCGTTATAAGGGCATTCCACCCATAGGGCTTGGCCGAAGCTCTTTTGGAGCTAGGAGCGATGCACCCTATTCCTTCACTCATGTGGAGGACGAATCATGGCCACACACAAAACGAAAGCTTTCGAACCTTGGAACAAGGGCAAACTGGTCGGCCAGAAAGCACCGCTGAGACTCAGGGACATTTGGGCTATCAGAGTGCGACTGGAAATCGCAAACAAGGAACGTGATCTGGCGCTGTTCAACCTCGCCATCGACAGCAAATTGCGAGCCTGCGATTTAACGAAGCTGCGCGTCAGAGACATCGCTCACGGTGATCATGTATCGACGCGTGCAATCGTCATGCAACAGAAGACCCAGCGGCCGGTCCAGTTCGAAATCACCGCCCAGACGAGAGCATCAGTTGAAGCTTGGATCAGTGCCGCCCACCGTCGCAACGACGATTTCCTTTTTCCCAGTCGTGCTCGACATTCGGCGCACATATCCACGAGGCAGTACGCCCGCATAGTGAAAGCTTGGGTAACGACAATCGGTCTCGACCCCACGCTCTACGGAACCCATACGCTTCGTAGAACCAAAGCATCGCTGATCTATCGCAGAACGAAGAACCTGCGTGCGGTTCAACTGCTGCTAGGCCATACGAAACTGGAGAGCACCGTTCGATACCTCGGGATTGAGGTGGACGACGCTCTAGAAATGGCGGAGCAAACTGAGGTTTGACCTTTTCTCCAGGTTGGCGCCGGGTTTCGAGCCGGCGCCTCTTTGAGTCAGCTAGCGACCCATAGCTGATATCGACAGGTACTAGGTGACACGCCCTTAGGCCCTGTGTTCAACCAAATCGATTGCAGAATCAGAGATAAGGGGGGAGTGTGACCTCATAGCGCCCGAGTTTTGGCGGAAATCCCTTCCCCCGTTCGGTCGTCAGCCGAGGACGGTATGGATGATCGACGATTCACCTCTGGTCTAAACATCGCTACGTGCTTTCTGAGGATGTTGGCGGATGAGCTCTCTACAGAAGCCGCCCCATCTGATCCCCCCTTTTCTGCTCAGCGCTTCAACGAGCTTCGGCGCAACATTGAGTGCTGCGTATTTATTTTGGAGAGCCTACAAGCGAGTCACGGGCATTCACCTGGCATTCAAAAGCAGCCTGAAATTACCCACAGCTCTGGATGGCTCGCAGCGAGAGGTCAGAGTACTGGCGTAAACCTGATTTGGCTGAGCTACCCATCAATTCCACCGTGCGTCGGATAAAAAACGGGTAACGCGAATAATGTGAACGTAGGCGAGGAAGTGCCTTCTACCGCTGCACACGCAGGAGATTAGGCATGGAAACGCTCCGAGGTCCACCCACAGAATGCGTCACATACGTACTCATTCTTGATGATGATTCGACTCTTGCCAGAGTCCTGGGGCTGGCGATGGAAGATTACGGAATCCCCGCCATCGTTCTTGGAAGTGCTGATGATGGACTCGCGTGGATCAATGCAAATCCAAGTCAACTTGCCCTCTTGCTCACTGATATCTCAATGCCAGGAGAAATTGACGGCTTGGAGCTAGCGCGCCAAATTGCGCAGAGATCCCCAAGCATCCCCATTATCATTATGTCAGGCGGCTATTGGAGTAGAGACTTCCCGGCCTACCGCTTTCTCGACAAACCATTTGATCTCACGGCACTCATGACCACAGTAAAAGAGGCTCTTGCTCTTCCACACTAAGCGAGTGGATCGCATGGGCGCCTATCCAAGTAGTTTGAGTAGTTCCTCGGGGGGCAGCCGTCTGTTCTGCGCAAGGTCACGACGATACAGCTCTATCACCTGGCTCGCTTAATTCATTGGTTGAATGCCTGCTTGCTTTGCCGCATGGCACAGCTCTGACCAGACTTTATGCCGAAAGAGGGACCCAGCCTCCTCGCGAGACATCGAAGCAGGAATTAGCAGTCTGATCTGTTCGCGTAAGGAGGGAGTCAGCTCTAGGAAGGCTAGGATTGCGAGCTCGATCATTTCACGTTCGGTGTCTTTCATGACTGCTGTCCGGAAGCAAAAATGAAAGTTAAGCGATTGTTTGGGCTGGTCTTCCACGGTTGCGGCGTCTACAACGACCAAGGCCTTTTCAACATAGCTCAGCATCGGAAAATCATCACCAGCTACGCCGCAGAAGAAGCTATGAGCTGCTACGACAGTCCGCTAGTGGCCGGATGCTGCCTCCAGCGAGAGGCCGCTACCGACCCATAGCTGCCGCTCATTGGCTGCTCTCGGTGAGTGAGCCTGTCGGCAGTTTCGGTCTGCCTGCCTGCCCGCCCTGCGCCTAGTATCGCTTAGTGGTCGCCTCGTATGGGAAAAAGGCCCTGGCTCCGGTTTAGTGGCGCGCCACTATCTCAGCAGATCAATCAGGCCTATCCCCGTGATTCGTTAACGTCTTGTACTAGTCAGTTGTGGGGTCAAGAAGGACTGCCTGAAGTAAGCGCGGAAGGCCTGTTTGGCGGGCGTCCATTCGCGCTCCCGGTGCCAGGCCAAGCCCACGCTCATCGAGGGTACCGGGTCGATCAGGCTCTGTGTCTCGATGCGTTTGCCTTCCAATGACCAGGGGCGATAGACCAGGTCGGACAGAATAGCGACTCCTGAGCCATTGGCGACCATGCTGCGAACGGCTTCCACTGAACTGGTGTGCAGGATCACCTGGGGCTCCTGCCCGCTTGCTCGCCAGTAACGCAGGGAGGACTCTCCAGCTTCGTCGACCGTGAGCATGATATAGGGCTGATCGGCGACATCGGCCAGGGTCACCGCCGGCTGCTCGGCGAGGGGATGGCGTGTGGGCAGCCAGAGCCGTCGAGTCGAGCTGAACAGTGTTTCCGAGGCGATCTGTGGCTCGGTCAGGTTACCAGTCAGCACCACCGCCATGTCGTAGCGGCCATCAAGCAGTCCCTGCTCGATATCCACCCGTTCCTGCTCGTGCAGATGCATTTGCAAGTCCGGATACCACTGTGCCAGGCGCTGCAGATGGTGGGGGAGGAAATAGCCCATCACCGTATAGCTGGCGGCGACGTTCAGATTGCCGTTGAGCTGGGTGTCCGGCAGCGGGCTGTTCAGAGCGTCATCCACGCTGCGCAGGATTGAATAGGCGTGGTTGAGAAAGTGCCGGCCGTTGTCGGTCAGTGTCATGCCCTGGGCCGTACGGGTGAACAGCGCGGCGCCGAGCAGGTTTTCCAATTCCTGGATCGCGCTGGTCACCGCTGATTGCGAGATATGCAGGTTCACTGCCGCTTGGGAAATCTGTCCGACCTCGGCAGTAGCGACGAAGTAGCGCACCTGGCGCAGGGTGAAAGCCATGGAATTGCTCCGGCAGGTATCGATTTTTCAGAAACTAGTCTATCGGATAATAAATCTACCCAATACCGCCGCTGCGACTTAACGTCACCGTACTGACCTTACAAATTCAAATACAGAGGCCACGCGGCGATGAAAACAGTCGATCTCAATTCCGACATGGGTGAAGGTTTCGGCCCCTGGACCATCGGCGATGGCGTGGATGAGGCGATCATGCCGCTGATCAGCAGCGCCAACATCGCCACCGGTTTCCACGCCGGCGATCCGAACATCATGCGCCGCACCGTCGAGCTGGCGCTCGAACACGGCGTCGGCATCGGCGCCCATCCTGGTTTCCGCGACCTGGTCGGCTTCGGCCGCCGGCACATCAACGCGCCCGCCGCCGAGCTGATCAACGATATGCTCTACCAGCTCGGCGCCCTGCGTGAGTTCGCCCGCCTGCACGGCGCCAAGCTGCAGCACATCAAGCCCCACGGCGCGCTTTACATGCACCTGGCGCGCGACGAGCAGGCCGCCTGCGAGTTCGTCGGGACCCTGCAGCGCATCGACCCCGAACTGCGGCTGTTCTGCATGCCTAACTCGGCCACCTGGCGCGCCGCCCAGGCGCTGGGCCAGCCGACGGTGCGCGAGTTCTACGCCGACCGCGACTACGACAACAGCGGCTCCATTGTCTTTATCCGCCGGGTCAAGGCGCTCGACCCGCAGGAAGTCGCCGCCAAGGTGCTGCTGGCCTGCCAGGAAGGCCGTGTGCGCACGGTCGAGGGCGACGACATCGAGATCGCCTTCGATTCGGTCTGCGTCCACAGCGACACCCCCGCCGCACTGGCTCTGGTCCAGGCCACCCGCGCGGCGCTGCTGGACGCCGGCATCACTATCAAGGCGCCGCGCTGAGCGCCGTCCCGCACGACGGGAAACCCCTTGCTGCATCTGCCATCCACACATTCGAACAATAGAGGAACAGTCATGGCCGAACATAACGTGCAGTCGCCCCTGCCGGGCACCTTTTACCGCAAGCCGACGCCGGATGCTCCGGTCTATGCCGAGGTGGGCCAGCGGGTCGAGCCGGGCAGCGTGATCGGGCTGGTCGAGGTGATGAAGCAGTTCTCGGAAGTGCTCGCCGAACGTGCCGGCATCTTGCAGGCCTTCCTGGTGGAAGACGGCGAGCCGATCGAGCCGGGACAGGAACTGGCGACCATCAGCGTCGACGCGTGAGGACCGGAACATGTTGAAGAAACTGCTGATCGCCAACCGTGGCGAGATCGCTGTGCGCATCATCCGCGCAGCGCGCGCCCTGGGGATTCCCACCGTTGCGGTGTGCAGCGAGGCGGATGCCGATTCGCTGGCCGCGCGCCAGGCCGACGAAGTACGGATCATCGGCCCGGCCCGCGCCGACCGCAGCTACCTGAATGCCGAAGCCCTGTTGCAGGCGGCGCGGGAAACCGGCGCGGACTCGATCCACCCCGGCTACGGTTTTCTCTCCGAGAACGCGGCCTTCGCCCAGGCGGTGGTCGATGCCGGGCTGGTCTTCGTCGGCCCCGATGCGCAGACCATCCGCCGCATGGGGGACAAGGCCGCGTTCTCGGAGAGAAAACCGTAGCCGGGGTGGATCGAGTCCGCGACGGTTTCCAGCGCCGACCGCAG
>NZ_JBGLYK010000211.1:0-9802 GCF_047304025.1 Pseudomonas sp. Pseusp97
CGCTGGCTTTCGGTCATGGTGTCCACGGCCTCGCGGGCGCCGATCTGCAGCTCCTCGATCATCTTCTGGATCTGCTGCGCGGACTCCTGGGCGCGGTGCGCCAGGTTGCGTACCTCGTCCGCTACCACGGCGAAGCCGCGGCCGGCTTCACCAGCGCGGGCGGCTTCGATGGCGGCGTTCAGGGCCAGCAGGTTGGTCTGCTCGGAGATGCCCTTGATCACCTCCAGGATCTGCCCGATGTTCACCGTGCGGCTGTTCAGCGCTTCGATGTTGGCGCAGGCGGAGCTGATCTTGTCGGACAGCAGGTTCATCGCGCTGATGGTCTGCTCGACCACCTGGCGGCCATCGCCTGCCTGGTGCGAAGCGTCGGTGGCGTGGTGCGAGGCATCGGCGGCGTTGCGGGCGATTTCCTGCGCAGCGGCGCCCAGTTCGTTGATTGCCGCGGCCACGCTGTTGGTGCGGTTGGCCTGCTCGTCGGAGTTGCTCATCGAGGAGTTGGAGGCATTCACCACCAGTTGCGAGACGTCATGCAGGCTGCGCGCGGTGGAGGCCACTTCGCGGATGGATTCGTGGATACGCTCGACGAAGCGGTTGAACGCATTGCCCAGCACGCCGAATTCGTCGTTGCTGGCGACTTTCAGGCGCTTGGTCAGGTCACCCTCGCCCTGGGCGATATCTTCCATGGCGCGGCCCATGGTGGTCAGCGGCTGCATCAGCACGCGGATCAGCATGCCCAGCAGCAGCAGGATGGCAACGATGGCAATCGCGGCGGCGACTATGGCCGAGGCGCGGAACTTGCTCAGCATCGAGTAGGCGGCGGCCTTGTCGATGGACAGGCCGATGTACCAGTTCACCGAAGGCAGGCCCTTCACCTGGGTGAAGCTGAGGATGCGCGTCTGGCCGTTGAGCTCGGCCTCGCTGAAGCCGCCGCCGATTTTCGGCGTGTTCTGCGGGTAGACGTCTGCCAGCGTCTTCATGATCAGGCTCTTGTCCGGGTGGACGAGGATCTTGCCGTCGCCGCTGACCAGGAAGGCGTAGCCCATGCCGCTGAAATCCAGCGAGTTGATGATCTGCACCAGGGTCTGCAGGCCGAGGTCGCCGCCGACTACGCCCAGGGTCTTGCCGCCTGCGCGCGCCGGGGTGGCCACGGTCATGATCAGCTGCTGGGTGGCGGCGTCGATGTAGGGTTCGGTCAGGGTGGTGCCGCCGGCGGCGACGGCATCCTTGTACCAGGGGCGGGTGCGCGGGTCGTAACCGTCGGGCATGGCGCTGTTGGGGCGCATGGTGAAGGCGCCGTCTTCCTGGCCCAGGTAAGTGAAGTTGAAGGTCTTGCGCAGGCTGTCCTGCTCCAGCAGGCCGGTCATGTGCTCGGCGGAGCTGTCGCGAGCCAGCGTCTGGGCGGTGCTTTCGATCAGCAGCAGTCGGCCACTCAGCCAGTTCTGGATGTTGCTGGCGGTGACGTCACCCATCTCCCGCAGGTAGCTCTCCAGGTCCTCGCGGATCGCATTGCGCTGTAAATAGTCGTTGTAGGCGGTGAACAGGGCGAATGCCGAGAAAACCACAAGCGATGCGGCCAGGAGAATCTTATGGCTGAATTTCAGGCTCTTGATCATGCTGCGTCGAATCCGGAAGTAGGGGGATGCCTGAACGGCGTTGGTCCGGGCGACAGATCCGGTGTCGCCGCAGAACGTCCGTTCCCGTGGTGTGAAACGGACGGCGCCGGCGCGGCGGATAACCGTGCGGGCGTGGCCGGAACTCCCATGTCCCGGCGATGACGACAGGCCCGGTTTGTTGGTTGGTATCAAAGGCCTTCATCCTTGATTTCGGCTTGCCCGGAGGAAGCTTGAGAGAGTCGGACGAACGGTAGGGGCGGCGCCGTGGGCGGTGGTTCTGGGGATGCGGAGGGGCGTTCAGGGCGGGTGTTGCGGAGGGGAATGGGTTGCTGTGGGCCGGGTGATTCGGTTTGGAAACAGCTGTTTTCTTCTGGATATCCGTGCGGGGGAATTCCCTCTCCCTGACCCTGGCTGCGCGCCCCGCTCCGAAGGGAGAGGGGACCGTCTGGTGCAGATTGAGGCCGAAGTGTCAGCTGGCACGGGCTGCTCCCTCTCCCTTCAGGGAGAGGGCTGGGGAGAGGGCACGCCCAGGCACGATATTTCGGGGAGGAGCGCGCCACTCCCGCGATCGCGAGCAAGCTCGCTCCTACGAAGAGCTGCGATTCCCTGTAGGAGCGAGCTTGCTCGCGAACAAAAAAAGGCGCCGAAAGGCGCCTTTTTCGTTTCCGCCGGGATCAGATGCGGAAGCTGTCCACCAGATGGCGCAGGCGGCCGGCCTGGTTCTCCAGGTCTGCGCAGGCGCGCAGGGTGGCTTGCAGGTTTTCCACGCCTTCCTGGTTGAGGGTGTTGATCTCGGTGATGTCCATGTTCAGCGAGTCGACCACGGCGGTCTGCTCCTCGGTGGCAGTGGCCACCGACTGGTTCATCGAGTCGATCTCGCCGATGCGGTGGGTGACGCTGGCCAGGCGCTCGCCGGCGCGGTTGGCGATCTCCACGCTTTCCAGGCTGTAGCGCTGGCTTTCGGTCATGGTGTCCACGGCCTCGCGGGCGCCGATCTGCAGCTCCTCGATCATCTTCTGGATCTGCTGGGCCGATTCCTGGGCGCGGTGCGCCAGGTTGCGCACCTCGTCCGCCACCACGGCGAAACCACGGCCGGCTTCACCAGCGCGGGCGGCTTCGATGGCGGCGTTCAGTGCCAGCAGGTTGGTCTGCTCGGAGATGCCTTTGATCACCTCCAGGATCTGCCCGATGTTCACCGTGCGGCTGTTGAGCGCTTCGATGTTGGCGCAGGCGGAGCTGATCTTGTCGGACAGCAGGTTCATCGCGCTGATGGTCTGCTCTACCACCTGGCGGCCATCGCCGGCCTGGTGCGAGGCATCGGTGGCGTGGTGCGAGGCATCGGCGGCGTTGCGGGCGATTTCCTGCGCAGCGGCGCCCAGTTCGTTGATTGCCGCGGCGACGCTGTTGGTGCGGTTGGCCTGCTCGTCGGAGTTGCTCATCGAGGAGTTGGAGGCATTCACCACCAGTTGCGAGACGTCATGCAGGCTGCGCGCGGTGGAGGCCACTTCGCGGATGGATTCGTGGATACGCTCGACGAAGCGGTTGAAGGCATTGCCCAGCACGCCGAATTCGTCGTTGCTGGCGACTTTCAGGCGCTTGGTGAGGTCGCCCTCGCCCTGGGCGATATCTTCCATGGCGCGGCCCATGTCGGTCAGCGGTGCCATCAGCACACGGATCAGCATGCCCAGGAGGAACAGGATGGCGACGATGGCGATCACCGTGGCGATGATCGCGGTATTGCGGAAGTCGCTCAGCATCGCGTAGGCGGAGTCCTTGTTGAGGACCAGCGCGACATACCAGGTCACGCCCGGCAGGCCTTTCACCGGGGTCATGGAGACCAGTTGGTCCTCGCCGTTGATGCTGACTTCCTGCACGCCCGGCTGCACCCTGGGTGCGCCTTGCTGGTAGACCTCACCGAGGGTCTTGAAGATCAGGCTGCTGTCCGGGTGGAGGAGAATCTTGCCGGCATCACTGACCAGGAAGGCATAGCCGTCGCCGTCGAACTTCAGCGAGTTGATGATCGCGGTGATGGTTTCCAGCTTCATGTCGCCGGCGGCCACGCCCACCAGTTGGCCGTTGCGCATGACCGGCATGGACATGGCGAGGATCTGCTCATTGGTGCCGGCATCGAGGAAGGGCTCGGTGACGATCAGCCGGCCGGCTGCCACGGCGTCCTTGTACCAGCCGCGGCTGCGCGGATCATAGCCGTCGGGCATCGGTGCGTAGGGGCGCATGGTGAACACGCCGCTGGCGGCTTCACCGAGGTACACCGACTCGAAGTTCTTCTGAAACACGTGCTGCTCCAGCACATGCTGGATGCGATCGGGTGTCGGCTCGCCATCGGCCAGTTGCGCGGCTTCGGCTTCCACCAGCTGGATGCGGCCTTCCAGCCAGCTCTGGATGTTGCTGGCGGTCAGGCTGCCGACCTCGGTGAGATAGGACTCGGTGTCGGAGTGGATAGCCTCGCGCTGGCGCATATCGTTGAAGAAGATGAAACAGGCGAAGGCGAAGGTGACCACGAGAGAGGCAGCCAGGAGAATCTTCCTGGAGAAGGACAGCGAACGAAGCATCGGTAAAGCATCCTGCTGTGAAACGGGTTTGAGCAGGCTGTATCGGCAGGGCAGGGCGCAACTTTAGAAAACTTTCGTGCACGCAGCAGAACAAGTCCCCGCGCCGGGCGCGGGAACTTCCAATTAGGTAGAAGAGCGCAAATCAGGAAGTTCTGTAATAACCGTTATTTCGCTTTTGCAACTTCGGTCTTGATACTGTCCATGATTACGCCAAGGTCGGTTCCGATCAACGCGGCCGCGCTGATGACGACTACCGAGATCAGTCCCGCAATAACCGCATATTCGATCGCTGTTGCCCCTTCCTTGTCGGCCATGAATGCCTTGGCCTTGCAATACAGTTTCAGGGACAGGTTTTTTATTGTCAGATCCATCACGGGTGCTCCCTCGAATACCACCGGGGCGGCGCCCCGACTTCATCGTCAGGCTAGGCGTCGTATGGCCGAATGCAATTGTTCAAATAGCGCTAATACCAAAGTTATAGTCCGGGCGAAGTAAGACCAACTGATGGTTGGAAATTCAATCGGCGTGGTTGACGCTCTAAACACAGCTACTAGATTCTGCTTTGGAACAAGTAAAAGTTGATTATGAGGAATGCTTCTTAACGAACTTCCTAACCTGGCCGAAACAACAATAAAGGTCTGAAGGGCAAGCACCGGCCGTGCCGGTGATGGTCTTCTCACGCCAAGGCCGTGGACCCTTCGGTCCGCATTCCCGACATCGCCCAAGGATGTGGTCATGAATAGCAAGGTGCTGATGGTATTCGCCGGGCTGTTGCTGGTGTGCGCCGGTGTGGTTGGGTATCTGGGGCTCAAGGTCGGCAAGCCGGCGGTACCGGTCGCTGGCGTGGTGCAGGACGTGGCGCCGGCGGCAATGGCCGAGGCCGACAAGCTGCAACGCACCGCTGTGGTGGTGGCCGCGCGCGACCTGCCGGCCCTTAAGGTGATCGGCAAGGAAGACCTCAGCGTGGAGATGCTGCGCACGGCGCCTGCCGGTAGCTTTCCCAAGCCCGAAGCGCTGATCGGCCAGCGCGTCTGGGTCGCCGTTCCGGCGGGCAATATCCTCACCTCGGCAGTGACCGAACCGGGCGGCCCGTTGGCCCGCACCATCCGGCCGGACGAGCGCGCCATGGCGATTGCCGTGGACGAGGTGATCGGCGGCGGCGGCTTCGTGCTGCCCGGCGACTACGTCGACGTCATGCTTTTCGTCCAGGACCAGCAGAGCACCGAACGCAGCCTCAGCGCCCAGGTGGTACTGCCCGGCGTGCGGGTGCTGACCTATGGCGAACAGATTGCGGTGTCCACCGATGGCCAGGCGCGCACCGCCGGCGACCTCAAGGACAAGACGCCCAAGCCGCCGCGTACCGCCGTGCTGGCGGTACCCGCCGAGGCCGCCTCGCGCCTGATGCTGGCCAGCCAGGCCGGCTCGTTGCGCCTGGCCGTGCGCAGCAAGGACGAGAACCTCTACGAGAAGGAGCAGCAGGGCCGCTACATCCAGGCCTCGCTCGGCTCCGCCTCCAGCCAGCCGATCACCCTCGAACAGTTGATCGGCAAGCCGCGGCAGCAACCCACTCCGGCGGTGCGCCAGGTCTATGCCCCACAGGTAGATGCCGGGGTGGTGGTCTACCGCGGTACCGCCGTTACCCGTGAAGCACATTGAGCAAGGAGTGCATCGATGTCCAAGCGCTTCATCCTTCCCCTGGTCGCCCTGCTGGCCTGTGCCGCTCACTCCGCGGCGCAGGCCGTGCCCAGCGCCTGCGCGGGCTTTGCTGACCAGCAACTGAACCTCGACGTCGAGCAGGGCGCCCAGCGCGACCAGCAACTGCCGGTGCCGATCAAGCGCCTGGCCATCGGCGACCCGAACATCGCCGACGTACAGGTGCTGGACAAGCGCGACTTCCTCGTCACCGGCAAGGCCGAGGGCCTGACCAGCCTGCTGATCTGGACCAGTTGCAGTGACCAGCCAATGCGCACCGTGGTGCGCGTCGGTGCACGCGCGGTGGGTGACGTGGCCGGCGCAACCGGAATCGGTGCCGGCAGCCTGCCCAACCAGGTGCAGACCGATATCCGCTTCGTCGAGGTCAGTCGCAGCAAGCTCAAGCAGGCCAGCACCTCGCTGGTTCGCCAGGGCTCCAACACCTTCGTGCTGGGTTCGCCGGGCAGCCTGAACGGTCTGAAGGTTTCGCCTGGCGGGATACTGGATGGAGGTACCTTCGGCTCAACCGACGGCTTCAACATCATCTGGGGCGGCGGCAGCAGCAAGTGGCTGGGCTTCATCAACGCCCTGGAAGGCAGTGGCTTCGCCTACACCCTGGCGCGCCCCAGCCTGGTGGCGACGAGTGGGCAGACGGCCTCGTTCCTGGCCGGCGGCGAGTTCCCGATCCCGGTGCCCAATGGCGATAACAACAACATCACCATCGAGTACAAGGAATTCGGCGTGCGTCTGAACCTGACCCCGACCGTAATGAACGACAAGCGCATCGCCCTCAAGGTGGCCCCGGAAGTCAGCGAGCTGGACTTCACCAGCGGCATCCGTACCAACAACATTGCTGTGCCCGCGCTCACGGTGCGGCGCACCGATACCAGCGTGATGCTCGCCGACGGCGAGAGCTTCGTGATCAGCGGGCTGATCAGCAGCAGCACCATCAGCAACATCGACAAGTTCCCCTTCCTCGGCAACATCCCGGTGATCGGTGCACTGTTCCGCTCTTCGAACCTGGACAAGGACGACCGCGAACTGCTGATGATCGTCACCCCGCACCTGGTCCAGCCGCTGGCGGCCAACGCCGCGCTGCCGAAACTGCCTGGCGAAGGGTTGCGCGACTACGACCCGGGATTCGGCGAGTTCTATTTCCTCGAGGACGGCCGCTTCGACAAGCGCAAGGCCAGCAGCGGGATGTCGCACTGATGGATACCTACGAAGCGCTGACCCGCCAGAGAGCGGGAGGCAAGGCAAAACAAGGGAGCACGGGCATGAGTCAGACTTTCGTGGCGCTGGTCCAGCATCCCGGTGAACAGGAATGGCTGCAGAGCAGCCTGTCCGGCTGCGGGCAGGTGGTGCTGGCCAACAGCGGCACCCTTGAGGAACTGCTGTCGCTGCTGGACGTCACCGGCGCGACGGTGCTGTTCACCAGCCTGAACAAGGCCAACCTGGTGTCCCAGGGCTCGCTGATCGAGGGCTTGGTCTCGGCGCGCCCGCTGCTCTCGGTGGTGGCTGTCGGCGATGGCCTGGACAACCAGCTGGTGCTCGCGGCAATGCGCGCGGGCGCACGGGACTTCGTCACCTACGGCGCTCGCGCCAGCGAACTGAGCGGACTGGTCCGTCGCCTCGGCGGTCGCCTGCCCACGGTGCCGGTGAGCGCCAGCCAGCAGGGCGAACTGATCAGCCTGATCAGCGCCCGGCCGGACGCCGACGGCGCCTTCGTCGCCCTGCACCTGGCCCTGGCGCTGCAACGCCAGCCGGAGCACCGAGTGCTGCTGGTGGACATCGGCCAGCCCACCGGCGAGGCGCTGGCCATCCTCGGTATGGACCCGGCCTTCACCTTCGCCGATGCGCTGCGCAACCTGCGGCGGCTGGACCAGACCCTGATCGACAGCGCTTTCACCCGCCACGAGTCCGGCCTGCGGGTGCTCAGCCTGTCGGACGAACCCGGCGTGCTGGAGCGCATTACCACCGCCGAGCTGTACCTGTTGCTGGGCAACCTGCGCAGCGCCTTCAGCCACATCCTGATCAACCTCACCGGCGTCGCCGAAGGTGAACTCAGCGGGCAATTGCTGATGCAGGCCAGTCGCGTGCTGTGGCTGGTGGACCAGAGCGTGCCGTCCTGCAAGAAAGGCCTGGAGCGCCTGCGCCGCTTGCGTGAGCGGACGCCGTCGCTGCCGCGCATCGAGCTGCTGATCGAGCGTTACTGGGCCTCGGTGCCGCCGGACGCTCCGGCGCTGGGCAAGATGTTCGGCCTGGAACTCTTCGGCGTACTGCCAGCCTCGCCGGAGGCGAGGCTGCGTGCCAAGAACGTCGGCCAGAGCCTGTTCGACCTGGCCCCGCGCGACCCGTTGACGCTGAAGCTGCGCGACCTGGCGGAAGCGCTGGGTGCGGGCGTGGCCGAGAAGCGCGGACTGTTCAGCTGGATCGGCCGGGCGAAGGCCGCACGCTCATGAGCCAGCATTACGGCGGCGGCCAGGGCCGTCACGATCAGGACCTGCAGACGCTGAAGATGCGCCTGCACCGCTACATCATCGACGAGATCGACGAAGACGGCATGAACCTGCTGGAGGGCGCGCGGCCGGCGGTGGCGCAGTACGTCTCCGAGAAGGTCTGCGAATACGCCTCGCGCCGCCAGCTGGCGATCTCCCGCTACGAACTGGACCGCCTCGCCGAAGAGGTGGTGGACGAGCTGACCGGCTTCGGCCCGCTGGAAATCCTCCTGCGCGATCCGGGCATCTCGGAAATCCTGGTCAACGGGCCGGACCGGGTGTTCATCGAGCACGAAGGCCGGCTGTACCAGAGCGACCTGCGCTTCATCGACGACCACCACGTGCAGCGGGTGATCCAGCGCATCCTCGCGCCGCTGGGCCGGCGCCTGGACGAATCCAGCCCGATGGTGGACGCACGCCTGCCAGACGGCAGCCGGGTCAATGCGATAATCCCGCCGGTGGCGCTGGACGGCCCTTGCCTGTCGATCCGCAAATTCAGCAAGGAGCTGCTCAAGAGCGCCGACCTGCTCGGCTACCAGAGCGTCGACGAAGCCATGCTGGCGTTCCTCCGCCAGGCGGTGGCGAGCCGCTGCAACATCCTCATCAGCGGCGGTACCGGCACCGGCAAGACGACGTTGCTCAACGTCATGAGCAGCTTCATCGACGAGCGCGAGCGTATCGTCACCATCGAGGACACCGCCGAGCTGCAACTGGGCCACGACCACGTGGTGCGCCTGGAGACCCGCCCGCCGAATGCCGAGGGCTTCGGCGAAGTTACCGCCCGCGACCTGATCCGCAACGCCCTGCGGATGCGCCCGGACCGCATCATCCTCGGCGAGATCCGTGGCGTCGAAGTGCTCGACGTGCTGCAGGCGATGAACACCGGCCATGACGGCTCGATGAGCACCGTGCACGCCAACTCGGCGATGGATTCGCTGCTGCGCCTGGAGATGCTGGTGGGCCTCACCGGCCAGCGCGTACCGGAGCAGACCCTGCGGCAGATGCTCTGCTCGGCGCTGGACATCATCGTGCAGATCACCCGCCTGTCCAACGGCCGCCGCTGCGTCAGCGAGATCCTCGAAGTGCTGGAAGTGCGCGATGGCGTCTACGTCACCAATTCCCTGTTCAGCCTCGACCGGCGTGGCAGCGGGCAGTTCGTCCGCACCGCCCAGCCGAGCGGGCTGAAGTTCCGCCAGGTGCTGATGTGAGCGGCGCCCTCTGGCTGGTCGTGGTCAGCCTGGTGATGGCGGCGCTCGGTGTGCTGCTGGCCGGCATGGGCTGGCGCGCACGGCACCATGAACTGGTGATGCGTCGTCTGAGCGGGGAAAGCGTGGCAGCCAGCGGCAGTCGCGTGCGCAGCAGCCACTGGCTGGCGCGGCGGATGCGCCGCGCCGGTATCGCCGACATGCGTCGCTGGACGCTGACCACC
>NZ_JBGLYK010000212.1:0-9724 GCF_047304025.1 Pseudomonas sp. Pseusp97
GCCCAGCGCCGCGCTGTGCCTGCGCCCGAACCAGCCCAAGCGCCAGCGCGGCCGCGCGCTGCTGGACCTGGAAGAACGCCTGCGCTGCCTGCCGATCCCGGTGCTAGGCCGCATCGATGACGACGCGCTTTGGCTCGACCTGCGCCAGCTCGACGACGAGCCCGGCTTCGTCGCGCAAATGCCGCTGCTGGCCGAGGACGAGGCGTGATAGTCGGTACCGCCGGGCACATCGACCATGGCAAGACCTCGCTGCTGCGCGCCCTCACCGGTATCGAGGGCGACCGCCGCCCGGCCGAACGCGAGCGGGGCATTACCATCGATCTTGGCTACGTCTATGCCGCCTTGGAGGCTGAGCGGGGCGACGGCGCGCTCACCGGCTTCATCGACGTGCCCGGTCACGAGCGCTTCGTCCACAACATGCTCGCCGGCGCCAGCGGCATCGACCTTGTTTTGCTGGTGGTGGCCGCCGACGACGGAGTAATGCCGCAGACCCGCGAGCACCTCGCCATCGTCCAGTTGCTCGGCATCCGCCGCGCCATCGTTGCGCTGACCAAGGTCGACCGTGTTTCCAGCGAACGGGTAGAACAGGTCGCCGCTGAAGTGCGTGAACTGCTGGCTAACGGACCGTTGGCCGGCGCGCAGACTTTTCCGGTTTCCTGCTTCAGCGGCGAGGGAATCGAGGCGCTGCGTAATGCCCTCACCGAAGCCGCCGGTGAGACTCACCAGCGCGCCGCAACCGGCGGCTTCCGCTTGGCGGTGGACCGCGCCTTCAGCGTCAGTGGCGTCGGCATCGTCGTCACCGGAACGGCCTTTGCCGGCACCGTGAGCGTCGGCGATGAACTGCTGCTGGGCAACGCCGGCCGCCGCGTTCGCGTGCGCGGCCTGCACGCGCAGAACCGCGAAGCGCAGCAGGCTCACGCCGGTCAGCGCGTGGCGGTGAACATCGCTGGCGAGCGTCTGAGCCTCGAACAGATTCACCGGGGCGACTGGCTGATCGCCGGCGAACTGCATGCGCCCACCACGCGCATCGATATCGAACTGAACCTGCTGCCCAGCGAAACCCGCACCTTCGCCCACTGGACGCCGGTGCATGTGCACCTCGGCGCACAAGACGTCACTGGCCGTGTCGCGCTGCTCGAAGGCGAACGCCTGCAACCCGGCGAGCGCGCCTTCGCGCAACTGGTGCTGAATGCGCCCAGCCACGCCGCGCATGGTGACTATCTGGTGCTGCGCGACCAGTCCGCGCAACGCACGCTTGGCGGCGGCCGCGTGCTCGACCCCTTTGCCCCCGCGCGCAATCGGCGCAGCGAGGAGCGTCTGGAGCAATTGCGCGCGCTGCAGGGCGATAGCCTGGAAAGCGCCTTGCCGACCCTGCTGGCCCATGCCAGCAACGGCCTCGATCCCGCGCTGCTGGCGCGGCAGTTCAACCGCCCGCGCGAAGGCTGGCAGTTGCCCGGCGAGCTGGTCGAAATCAACACCCGGCTCGGCGCACGGCTGTTCGCCGCCGAACGCTGGTCCGCACTGCAATGGCACCTGCTCGATGCCCTGCAACGCTTCCACGCCGAAGCCCCCGACGAACTCGGCCCCGACCGCGACCGCCTGCGCCGCTACGCCTTTTCGCAACTGGAGCGACCGGTCTTCATCGCCCTGCTGGAAAGCCTGCTGGCAACGGGGCAAGTCGATAGCAGCGGCCCCTGGCTGCACCTGCCCGATCATCGCGTGCAACTGGGCCAAGCGGACGAACAACTGCGGGAGCGCCTCTGGCCATTGTTGCTGGCCGGCGTCTTCGACCCGCCGTGGGTGCGCGACCTCGCCCGCGAGCTGGGCGCGGAGGAGGGCGACGTACGCCTGCTGCTGCGCAAGCTCGCCCGCCTGGGGCAACTGCACCAGGTGGTGAAGGACCTCTTCTACCCCGAACAGACCCTGAGCCAACTCGCCGGCCACGCCCTGCACCTGCGTGACGAAGCCGGCATCATCCGCGCCGCCGCCTTCCGCGACCGCATCGGCATCGGCCGCAAGCGCTGCATCCAGCTGCTGGAGTACTTCGACCGCATCGGCTTCACCCGCCGCTTCGGCAACGAGCGGCGGATCAGGGAGGATTCTGCTTTGGCCATGACTACCAGTGAGAAGGAATACGACGACTACCTGCAGGTGAAAGTCGAGGCTTCCAGGGCTTCGATGAACTCCAGGCAAGGGCGATCGGACGAGGAAGTCGAAGCGGAGTTCGCTGCTCGTCGCGCTGACGCAACTCGCAAGCAATGAAAAAGAGCGGCGGCGCCGAATACCTTCGGCGGCAGCTGCAGATCAGCCAGCGGGAACGTCGCTGTCTCCCGGCAAGTCGCACCACTCAAGAGATTTTCTGAACTCCCCGTGCCCACGCCCCTCGATAGCCCTGTTCACTACCGGGGAGTGGGTCCAATGAGTTCCTGGCTGATTCTGCTGTTCATCGCCATCACCGTAATCGCCGTCGTGCTGGATCTGGGCAAGCGCTAGCGCTGCGGCAACACCTGGTCGACCCGTTGCACGAGATAGTCGTAGAACGGGTTGGACGTCACCCGCTGGAACAAGTCCAGCCCGACGATCAGCACGCCGCGCTCGCCGCGGGGCGTGAGGGTGCCCAGGTGGATGCCGAAGTCTTCGCTTCGGTCCGGCTGTTGGCCGTAAAGCGCGTCAGTGGGCGGGAAGGGCAGTGCTACGTGGGAAAGGGAAAACAAGTCCGGCGGATAGCTGGCCGCCACCGGCAGGCTTTCCTGCTGCTGGCTGTGGGCCGGAGTGTGCAGGGCCTGCGTCTGGCTGGTTTGCGGACTGTTGGAAATCACCGTCAGGTCGTAGTTGCGCTGGCGCTCGGGCAGCAGGCGCTCGCCGAGCGTGGCCATTTCCGGGCGCAGCAGCGGGCCGTAGTTGAGCGAGCGGTTGAGGTCGAACAGCACCAGCTCGCTGCCGTTGTCCGGCAGACGGTCGTACAGGTTGCTGATGACTGCCGGGGTACTGACGGTGCTGTCAGCCAGCGACTGGAAGGTGAGAACCGGCGGCAGCTGTGCGAGCCTGCCGTTGCGGCTGGCGGCCTCCAGACTGGCCTGCACCGCGTCGGTCAGCTCCACCGTCTGGCGCGCCGCCGCGATGGGGAAGGAGTTGTATTTGAACGGATTGAACTCCGGCAGCACGTTCAGCCAGGCGGCCTTGGCAAAGGCTGGCATCAGCGCCGGCAAGCCGGCCAGCCCGGCGAACTGCGCGTAGCGGGTGACGCCGATCATCGGTGAGATCAGCACTATCTGCTTCGGCCTCGCGAGGCTCGCGTCGTCCAGCGCATCCAGGCTGTACTTCATCGCCAGCGCGCCGCCGTTGGAAAAGCCCACCATCAGCAGCGGCGCGCCCTTGGGCAGTTGCGCAGTAGCCTCGCGCACGGCCAGCCGAGTGGCGGCCATCCAGTCTTCCCAGTCCGCATCGGTGAGCCCGGCGGGAACCGTGCCGTGGCCGGGCATGCGGATGGCGATCACCACGAACCCCTGCTGTCGCAGGTGGTCGCCCAGGTGGCGCAGGCTGTAGGGCGAATCGGTCAGCCCGTGCAGCAGCACCGCCGCGCCGCGCACCTCACCGCTGGGGCGCATCTCGTAGGAGCGATTCCAGTCGGTGGCGAAGTGGCCGGGGTAGACCGCGCTCTGGTCGAAGTAGCGGTTGTAGGCCACGCGTTCGAAAGGCTGCAGACTGGCCGCCATTTCCTTGCGCATGGCCTGCATCAACTTGTCCTCGGCGGCCAGGTAGCCGGCCCAGTCGGTGCGGTCGATCTCGTCACTGTGCAGATCGTCCGGTACCCAGGTGTGCCAGGGCTCCAGCGGCGGAATATTGCGCAGCGCAGCGACCCTAAGTCCCAGCGCCAGCACGGCGATGGCGAGGATGAGGATGACCAGCCAGAGCAGCGCCCTGGTGAGTTTTGCGTTCAGCATGGGATTCCCTTGTCAGCGTCCGGACAAGCATAGAGCCCGTGGCGCTACAAAGTCCGCTCATGGGTCAAAAGGCCGAGACCGCCCCCGACGTAGCCGGAGTGGTCGATGCCCACCTGAGCCCAGACTGGGCGCGTATCGTTGCCCTGGCGGTCGTACTGCTCGTCCGCGTCCCACAGCCTCGGAGCTGTGGCTGCCTTAGAGGCCATGGACGTCAAAGCGTCCCCAGGGCCCGAGGCATCACCGCCAGCCCTATCAAACACAGCACGCCAACGGCATGGCTGAGCGTGCGCCATGGCTGCACACCGGCGAGGTAGGTCAGGCTGTGGAGTATCCGGGCGAACGTAAATACGCCGAACAGCCAGGCGCTGGTAATGGCGGGGCTATCGAGGACGATGGCCAGGCCGCCCAGGGCGAAGAATGTCGGGATGTTTTCCAGCTCGTTGCGCAGGCCCTGGCACCCCGTTCAATCTGCGGAGCAGGGGTAAGAGCGCTGCAACGTCTTGCTTGCGCCAGCGGTTGGCGACCGGCTGCAATCGGCCAGGAGCGGACGCTCAGCAAAGACACTGCCGACGGCGGAGCAAACGAGTAATCTGAGTTTCCGAAATGCTGGGTATCGTGGCCTAGCACCGCTCGTTGCTGGCTCTGCGGCGCATACGCAATGCACCTGAACGCATGTCAGTTGTTTTACATTCCGAATTAGTTGGCGCCGTCATCCGCGTGCATTCGAATGGCCGTTGCAGCCTCGTGCAACTGCTGGCGGACGCACTTGAGTTGTAGAATTTGCTCCTTTTCAAATTTCTCGCGCTGCGTAAGAGATCGCCCATTATCGCTCTGCGAAGTCGATTGCGCTTCGCAGGTGGCTTCCACTTCGTCTAGAGAGAGCTGCGGAGAGCCGATTGCAAATTCCTCCACCCTGCGCAAGTAGTCGATGGCAATTAGACGGTTGATGTAGGCACAGCCATAGGGATTGATGCCCTCGGTTACACAGTAACTGGGGGCTTGATACGAGTTGTTCGGGATAATTTCCCGCGTGGCGGACAGCCCCAAAAGCTTGGCCGCCACGGCGTGATACACGTCTGCCATACAATCTTTGTAAACCACATCGTCCTGCGTTCCACCACCAGTTTCTGCATGGGACTCCTCCCACTTGCGGTCGCAAAGCTCCAAAGTCTTTTTCGTTGCTCTCATGCGGGCGTTGTCGTTCCCATGAGTTGTAGCTTTGAAAGCAGCGCTGAAGAACTTCTCAGCAAGGACGTAGTTGACAAGAGCGCATTGCTCCATCGTTAGCCGCCCACTGAGGTCGCAATACTTAGGAGGCACTACCGGGTGCATTGGCTCAGATGCGACTCCGGCAACGTCGTGGAGAAGGAAAATAATCGAAAGCACACATGGTAAAACGCGCATGCAGCACTCCTTGCTCACACGAAATAACCAAGACTAGCCCATAGTCCTGTCTATGTTGATCGGCCCTCTACCGCTTTCAAATGGGAAGACGATCTAGCAAGCTGAGGTCTCCCTAGAAGGGCGATGCGCTCCCTTGTGCGAGCGAGTAAGGGCGAGCGCAGTTTCACTGCGTCCGGACTTAATAGCGCAGAGGCAACCGTCCGCTACGGGTCGATAGCTGCCTGAGTTGGCGGCCCACCTTGGGGTTTAGGCGGACCTTCCGGACAGAGGGACTCGAGCCCTTGAAACTACTACTCCGGAGCGTCTCAATGTGTTCGGGTGACCGACTTTCGCAGACTGAAAGCTAGCTAGCTTTATATCCTCTCTGGAACTTTGTTTTCGACAGGGGGCCATCGCGCAGCGCTATTGATGAGCGTCGGCCGGCAGGAGTTCTTCGCGCAATATTCGAAGACAGGTGGGCGCGGTGATGACGAGACGCACCTGCTGGTCGCGCACCCTGCCGATTCTGATCACCAGGTTTTGGCTGCGCAGTTGGCGGATGAGTTCTTCGTCGGAGCATTCCGGGTCGACGAAGAGGTGGATGGCTTCGAAAGTGTTGCGGCTCAACAGCAGGTTTCCCATGGGGGCTCGCTTGTTCGGTGGCGGGTGGGGCTGGGTGATTGATCGGCTGCTGCGGCATCGCTGCGCTGGCATCGGTCATGGCAATGATGGCAACATCCGGGCTCCCGCTTTCGCCGCTGCGCTCGTGCAGCCGGCTTCTGACCAGGGAAGGCAATCACGCCCGGTGGCGTGGCCGGGCTTCAAACCCGGTGGGGGACGGCAGCCGTTCCTGGGTGAGTTCGACTCTCACTGCCTTCCGCCAATTCTCCCGGCCTCTCGAAGCAGTCAGTGTCGAAAAAGTGTCGATGGAATTCATCCACGTCTCTTCCGTGCGCGAGTGCGGAGCGACTTGAAGTATTCCCTGTCGGCAGGTGCGGCCGGCGTCGATTCGGAGCCAGCGATCAGCAGTTCCTGCAAACGTTGACGGTCCTCCTTGCTTGGCGCGTTCTGCGGCGAAGCATTCATCAGGCTCATCTGGCCAATCTCCTTACGGGTCAATGATCGCTGCTCACTCCAGGCCAGGGCGTCAGGCGTTGATTCCCTCAGCACATCATGATCCCGTCCTGCGGGATCAGGTCTTTGCAGGCTTCCACCTCCTCCGGTTCGAGCACCTTCAGAGACTGGATGTTGTGCCAGAACATCTCCTGTGGGTAAGGACGGCGGAGTGTTTGATCCATCACGAGGAAGTAGGGGCGGCTGATGATCTGATCGAGCGGAGGCACCACGCCAACGATCTGGATGCAGTGCAGTTCCGGGGTTGGGTCGGCGTCGCAAGTGGTGGATACCAATGCGTACTGGCCGAGCAGGGAAGTGGGATTCGCCGAGCCGTATCGGGTCATGGAGAAACTCCTGAGGGCAACTCGCTGTTCTTCCGCGCTTGTACATCCTCCGAATCCAATACTTGAAGAGACCTGATTTCTTCCCAGAACAGCTCTTCGGGCAGATCGGACTCGAATGGAATGTCGCGCACCAGAAAATAGGGGTGGGTAAAAACTCCTTCCAATGGCGGTACAACCCCCAGGATTTGCACGCAGTACCAACCAGATGCGGAGCCTTCGCCGTGGGCCGTTTCCACCAGGGCGAACTTCCCTATCAGCGCTATTGCAGTGGAGAAGTCGTAGTCAGCCATGCACAGCTCCTTTGGGAGGCCTTTGATTGGCACTTTTCGACCGGTCCAGTCGGGCCGCCCGCACTAGGCTTCCAGTTCTATATCCGTTGATTCACTATTCGCATCGATGGACCACGGTGGTCCCTTGCTCGGCAGGGCCTGCAGTTGGCCAAGCCTTGAATCGGTCGAGCAGCGCTCCAAGCCTGACAATTCAAACGGCAAGTACGATGACAAATATTTCGTCATTTAGACTGAGGCTATAGACGAAATATTCGTCAGTCAAATATTTCGTTAGTTTCTGCGAGCGACTTTATGATCGAAGAACGCCTGAGGGCTCTTGTTCGCCACTTGGGGCCTGCGCGTTTGGCAGCTGAAACTGCCAACAGCAACCGTCGCCGCTGGCAGACGGTTGCCACGGACCTGAAGACCAAAACGCGAGTGGAAGACCTCGAGCAAGTGATCGCCGCCTTTCCGCAATACGAGCTCTGGCTGTGGAAGGGCGAGACGGATGATGCGCGCGGACAAATAGCTCCGGACGTAGATGGTTAGGGACTCAGCAATCACGCTGCCCTGAGGTCGCGGCAGGCATTCCCGCAAGGATGAGTCGAGCCATGGTCAGACTGGATCAGTTCACCGAAGAGCATCTGGAGCTGAGCGACCTGTGGCGCTGGCAGGATGGCGTTCGCGAGGATGCGTTCCTGGTGCCGCTGGCGACGGCGGCGGAGGTGGGGCCCGGTGTTTCGTTGCTGCTGGTGCGGGCGCTGTTCCGGTTGCCGGCGGGTATCGAGTTGCAGGGGCTGCTGGTCTACGACCCGTTCGGGCAGGACGTGTACGCGGTGCAGGTGCTGATCGGCCGCGACAGCTATTCCTTCAACAAGTACCTGCCGGAGGCTTCCTTCGAGGAGGTGCTGGCGTTGGCCGATCGGTTGAAGCTCAGCACCGGCGGTGTGTTGCCGCTGCGCTATAGCGTGGTGCGGGAGGCGCTGGCCTTGCGCGACGGCCAATTCACGCTATGGCTGGGCGGGGGCCTGTAGGACGGCTCTTGCCTACATGAGGCACCACTGTTTCTCGCAGGGGATGCCATCACCGTCGCCGTCCATCTCCATGTTCGGGCAACTGCGCAGGAATGCCTTGGCCTCCGCGCAGGAGGTCATCTGCGAGCAATATTTACGGCCGTCGCAACGCACGTTAAGTGTGGGTTCCGGCTTGGTTTCGAGCGTCGCGACGGGTTCGGCTGCGGGTTCGCTGGGCGCGCTGACGGACGACGAAGCCGGGCGGAAGAAGCGCGACTGCCAGTTGGGGTTGTCCATGTACTGCCAGGCGAGCAGCGCGAGAGCGGCGAGGAATATCCATTTCTTCATGGCGGTGTCCGGGGTGAGTGCTCTGCGGAGTCTAGCGGGCGCCCTGGCCCGCGTACCATCGGCAGCGAGCGGCGTGTTCAGCCAATGGCGAGGCCTTTCCGGCGCCGCCACTCATCCACCACCGCGCCCATGTCCGCCGGTGCGCCGCTGCGTATCCAGGCCATGAAGGCGCGGTCGAAATGGAAGCCGTCGCCGCAGTGCCGGGTCATGAAGCGGCGGACGTTCTGGGTGTTGCGGTAGTGGGCGTCGAGCGGGGTCTGGCGGGTGATCGGGGTCGCTGTGCCAGTCGAAGGCCATGGTGTCCGTTCCTGTGCCTTTGGGGGAGCGCCCGTTATCGCGCAATCGGCAGCCGCTGGCGCGGTCTGCCGAGGTGTTGCGGCGTCACTGGCCCCACATCATCCGCTGTTGCTGCGCCGAATAGTCGTCGCTTTGCAGGCGCACGCGGGTGGGTTGGCGTTCGAGGTTGTCTTCGCCGAAGGATTCGCGCACCGGCGATTCGATGGCGCTGAAGTGGCTGAAGTGCGGGGAGTCGGCGCAGCCGACCAGGGTGAAGCAGGCGAAGGTGACCACGGAGAGCTTGAGCATGGGACGTCCTCCTGAGGGGGAGCCCCGAGCTTCGGCCGGCTGGATTAACGGCGGATTAACGCGAAGGTTTCAGCGGCTGTCCGGGCCCTGGATTTCGCCGCCGTGGGGCGTGTCGCCTGCACGGTCGCGGTGGTGCTCCGGTGGGTTGAGCGCGCGGCCGAGTATCTGCGCGACGACCTCGTCCTTGCCTTCGGTGTAGGCGTCGCGGTCGGTGGGGAAGCGTTTCGCCAGTTCGTGCTTAACCTTCGCGTAGAGCTGGGCGTCTTCCGGGTGGCTGCGCAGCCAGTCGCGGAACAGCAGGCGGCGTGAGGCGTCGCTCAGGTCCATGACGTGGACGTGGTGGGTGCGGCCGTTGCCCAGCGGCGGCATGCCTTTGACGAAGAACATCCGCGAGGTGTCGGGGTTTTCCGCCCAGTACTGGTAGCCGAGGCTTTGCAGCGGTTCGATCAACTGGTGTGGGTCGCTCTCCGGCGGCGGCAGCAGGAGGATGTCGATGATCGGCTTGGCGTCCAGCCCCGGCACGGCGGTGCTGCCGATGTGCTCGATGCCCAGGCCGGGAAGGTCGGCGGCCTGGGCGATGGTGGCGGCTTCCTCGGCGAAGCGCTGAGGCCATGTCGGATCGTAGGCGACGACTTCGATGCGGTCTTCTTCGGCGTTGTTCCAGCGCTGGCCGTCGAACTCGGGGGCTTGCGGGGGCATGGGGGAACTCCAGCGGTGCGGCG
>NZ_JBGLYK010000213.1:0-9704 GCF_047304025.1 Pseudomonas sp. Pseusp97
GGCCCGGGTCCTCCCCACCCCGCGCCCCACTAAACCCCCCCCCATCCCCCCCCGTTTGGCCGCTGTTTGCCCGGCCAACGCTTCGGCGCGATGCGGACCTATCGCGGACAGAGTCCGCTCCTACATGAATTCCTGCACGAGGGCCTGCCCTCTCCCTAACCCTCTCCCTGAAGGGAGAGGGCGGGGAGAGGGAACGCCCAGGCACGGAATTTCAGAAAAGGACAGTTGCTCCTACAAGGCGTGGAACCTTGGATTTAAACAAAGAGAAACGGCCTGCACGTAATGCGGACCGTTGATAGTTGACTGCAGAGGTTGGTGATGCGCCGCGCTTTCGATAGAATGCGCAAACGTTTCAGCAGACCATGCATCCCTCCCACAACAAAAGCCAAAGCCGAAGGCTTTGCGTGTCTCTCTGCGCAGGACGTCCCTCATTCCATTAAGCAGGCCCCAGAGCCGGCGGAGGAGGGAACTGAGTCCCGACTCATCCTCGTCATCTGTCGCCTTGCCCATCGTCAGCGCTCCGTGCGCGGGGCACGGCCTTCACGCTGAATGACGCCGGTGGGGAAGGCCAAGCCCTAACGACGAGAAACCTTTCGATGATCAAGAAAGTTAGCGGGGCGCTGCTGGGCCTCGCCCTGGCAGTGAATTGCGCGCCCGCGTTCGCCCAAACCAAGAAAGTCGACGTGCTGCTGATCGGCGGCGGCATCATGAGTACCACCCTGGGCGTCTGGCTCAACGAGCTGGAGCCGGGCTGGAGCATGGAAATGGTCGAGCGCCTGGACGGCGTCGCCCAGGAAAGCTCCAACGGCTGGAACAACGCCGGCACCGGCCACTCCGCCCTGGCCGAGCTGAACTACACCCCCGAGGACAAGGACGGCAACGTCACCATCGCCAAGGCGGTGGAGATCAACGAGTCGTTCCAGATCTCCCGTCAGTTCTGGGCCTGGCAGGTGCAGAACGGCGTGCTGAAGAACCCGCGCTCGTTCATCAATTCCACCCCGCACATGAGCTTCGTCTGGGGCGACGACAACATCGCTTTCCTCAAAAAGCGCTACGAGGCGCTGCAGGCCAGCCCGCTGTTCCGCGGCATGCAGTACTCCGAGGACCCGGCGCAGATCGCCAAGTGGGTGCCGCTGATGATGCAGGGCCGCGACCCGTCGCAGAAGATCGCCGCCACCTGGACGCCGATCGGCACCGACGTGAACTTCGGCGAGATCACCCGCCAGTTCGCCGGCTACCTGCAGACCAAACCGAACTTCAGCCTGAAGCTCTCCAGCGAAGTCGAGGACATCACCCGCAACGCCGATGGCACCTGGCGCGTCGGCTACAAGAACCTCAAGGACGGCACGGTCACCGAGACCGATGCCAAGTTCGTCTTCATCGGCGCCGGCGGCGGCGCGCTGCGCCTGCTGCAGAAGTCCGGTATCGAGGAAGCCAAGGACTACGCCGGCTTCCCGGTGGGCGGCTCGTTCCTGGTCACCGAGAACCCGACCATCGCCCAGCAGCACCTGGCCAAGGCCTACGGCAAGGCGTCGGTCGGCGCGCCGCCGATGTCCGTGCCGCACCTGGATACCCGCGTGCTCGACGGCAAGCGCGTGATCCTCTTCGGGCCCTTCGCCACCTTCTCCACCAAGTTCCTCAAGGAAGGCTCGTACCTCGACCTGCTGGGCAGCACCAACGTCCACAATGTCTGGCCGATGACCCGCGTGGGCATCGACGAGTACCCGCTGGTGGAGTACCTCGCCGGCCAGCTGATGCTTTCCGACGAGGACCGCCTGGCGGCCCTGCGCGAGTACTTCCCGGAGGCCAAGGCCGCGGACTGGCGCCTGTGGCAGGCTGGCCAGCGCGTGCAGATCATCAAGCGTGACGCGGACAAGGGCGGCGTGCTGAAGCTCGGCACCGAGATCGTCGCTTCCGCCGATGGCAGCATCGCCGGTCTGCTGGGCGCGTCCCCGGGTGCTTCCACCGCCGCGCCGATCATGCTCAACGTGCTGGAGAAGGTGTTCAAGGACAAACTCGCCACCCCCGAGTGGCAGGCCAAGGTCCACCAGATCGTCCCGAGCTATGGCACCCGGCTCAACGACAGCCCGGAGAAGACCTTCGCCGAGTGGAGCTACACCGCCAAGGTCCTGCAACTGGACCCGCCGCCAGCCATCGACCAGGCCCCGGCCGCGCAGCCGGCCGACGCCGCCCCGACAGCGAAAAAAGCGGCCAGCGACATGGCGCTCTAAGCAGCCCGCCGTGTCACGGGAAGGCCCGCCAACAGGCGGGCCTTCTGCTGTTCAGCGAACGGGCTCCCGGTCAATTCTTGGGGATCGTCCGGAACAGAACGGCGCCGACGCAATCGAAGGAATACTGGGCGAGCTCGAATGGAGCGTGCCGGATGGGGTTGGTCTCGGTATCGACCTCTCTTGCAAGGGCGGAATCGCCTGCGATGAATGTGCCAGCGGAAAGAGGATCGCGGACAGAGTCCGCTCCTACGTGAAGTATCGCGCCGGGGCATACCCTCGGCCCCGCCTTGGCTGCGCGTCCCGCCCCGCGGGGAGAGGGAGCTATCCGAGCCGGCTGACGCCGCAGTTTCAGCCGGCACCGATCCAGCCCCTTCACTCTTCAGGGAGAGGGAAATCGCCGCTACGGGGCTCCAGAAAATGACCGTCGCTCCCACGCGGGCCTGACGGGTAGGTCACGGGAACACCCGGCATACGCCTCCTTCCCGACAGGGAAGGGCCGGGGGCCTGGGGAGGAGAAGGGCGTGGCACCAGTAGGGGCGAGCCTGCCTGCCACGGTTGTCCGGGCGGGGCTTGCGGGCGGGTTCGCTCCTACGGCGGCCGGCAATACCGCGAACATGCCTGGCCGCGATGATCGTAGGGCGTATAACCCGGAACGGGTTATCCGCCGATTGTCTGCCGGCGGATAACGCCGGCGCGTCATACGCCCCACCGTCTGGCCACGAGAATCGCGAAATGAGCGTAGGAGCGGACTCCGTCCGCGATCGACTCAGCGCCACTCCGGTCGAACAGGGAGCAAGGGCGAGACCATCGCGGACGGAGTCCGCTCCTACGTTCCGTGGGGCATCGCGCGTGGGTCCCCGACCTACCGGCGCGAAGCCTTCCAGCGCCGGATCACCAGCTTTTCCAGTTCCACCGCGAAGAACACCACGACGCCGATGCCGAGCGAGATCAGCCAGCCGCTGAAGGGCAGGGCGACGGTGTGGAAGGCGGTCTGCATGAAGGGCACGTAGATCACGAAGCACTGCAGCAGGATCAGCGCCAGGGTCACCGTGAGCAGCGCGCCGTTGCGCAGCAGCGCCGCATTCAGCGAGAACTCCTCCTGCAGGCGGCAGTTGAACAGGTACGCCCACTGCGCGGTGACCAGGGTGTGCAGGATCATGGTGCGGATGTGGTCGGTGTCCTGGCCGTTGCTGACCATCCAGGCTTCCAGCAGGAAGGCCGCGGCGGTGAGCAGGCCGCCGACGTAGAGTACCCGCCAGACCGCGAAGCCATTGAGGATCGACTCCTTCGCGTTGCGCGGCGGCCGGCGCATCATCCCCGGCTCGCCAGGCTCGAAGGCCAGGGCGAAGGACAGGGTGGTGGAGGTCGCCATGTTCATCCAGAGGATCTGCAGCGGCGCCAGCGGGATCACCGCGCCGGCGAGGATCGCCATGACGATCAGCAGGCCCTGGGCCATGTTGGTCGGCAGGATGAACAGCACGGTTTTCTTCAGGTTGTCGTAGACCCGCCGACCTTCGCGCACGGCGCCGGCGATGGTGGAGAAGTTGTCGTCGGTGAGCACCATGTCGGCGGCTTCCTTGGTCACCTCGGTGCCCTTGATGCCCATGGCGATGCCGACGTCGGCCTGTTTCAGCGCCGGGGCGTCGTTGACCCCGTCGCCGGTCATGCCGACCACTTCCTGGTTGGCCTGCAGCGCGCGCACCAGGCGCAGCTTGTGCTCGGGGCTGGTACGGGCGAACACCGAGTACTGCATGGCGAGGGATTTCAGCTGGGTGTCATCGGCCTGTTCCAGTTCCTGGCCGGTCATGGCGCGCAGGTCGTTACCCATGCCGAGCATGCCGGCGATGGCTACGGCGGTGTCCGGGTGGTCGCCGGTGATCATCTTCACCTGGATGCCGGCGCGCTTGCACAGCGCGATGGCCTCGATGGCCTCCGGGCGCGGCGGGTCGAGCAGGCCGGCGACGCCGAGGAAGATCATGCCGTCCTGCACGTCCCCGTGGTCGATCACGCCGTCATCGGGCTGCACCGGCTTGTACGCGGCGGCCAGCATGCGCAGGCCCTGCCCGGCGATGAAGCTCATCTCGCGCTCCCAGTACTCGCGGTCCAGCGGCTCCACGCCATGGGCGCCGAGCTGTTGCTGGCACATACGCAGCAGGACGTCGGGCGCGCCCTTGAGATAGACCAGGCTCCGCCCCGCGACGTCGCAGCGCCGCGCCATGTATTTGTAGGCGGAGTCGAAGGGAATCTTGCCGAACTTCTGGAACTCGATCTCCGGCAGGTTGGCCTTGCGCGCCAGGACCTTCAGCGCGCCCTCGGTGGGCCCGCCGACCACGGCCCAGCGGCCTTCGTCATTGAGTTGCAGGCTGCTGTCATTGCAGATGTCCACCGCGCGGATGAAATCTGCCAGCGCGGCATGCTGCGACCAGTCCAGCTCATCGCCGGTGCTGCCGAAGGTGATGCGACCCTTGGGCTCGTAGCTCTGGCCCTCGACCGCGTAGAGGCCGTTGGCGAGCAGCACGCTCTTCACGGTCATCTCGTTCATGGTCAGGGTGCCGGTCTTGTCCGAGCAGATCACGCTCATGGCGCCCAGGGTTTCCACGGTCGGCAGCTTGCGGATGATCGCCTTGTTCTGCGCCATGCGCTGCACGCCCAGCGACAGGATGATCGAGACGATGGCCGGCAGGCCCTCGGGCACCGAGGCCACCGCCAGGCTGATCAGCGACAGCAGCAGTTCGCCGAAGGGGTAGTCGTGCCAGAAGAAGCCGATGACGAAGAGCACCAGCATCATGCCGATGATCAGCTGGAAGATGCGCTTGCCCAGTTCGGTGATCTGCCGCAGCAACGGGGTCTCGCTCTCGTCGACGTTGGCGATCAGCTTGTTGATACGCCCGAGTTCCGTTGCCGGGCCGGTTTCGATCACCACGCCGCGCGCATTGCCCGCGCTGACGTGGGTGCCGGAGAAGCCGAGGTTGGTGCGGTCGGCCAGCAGCGCTTCCTTGTCCAGCGCGTCGGCGTGCTTGCCCACGGTGAGGGATTCACCGGTGAGCATGGATTCCTCGACCTGCAGGTGGTGCACGTCGAACAGGCGCACGTCGGCGGGAATCTTGTCGCCGGGGCGCAGGATGACGATGTCGCCGGGCACCAGCTGGGCGGCGTCGATCTCGATCTTCTTGCCGTTGCGCACCACGCGGGCGGTGCTGCTGAGCATGCCGCGCAGGGCGGCGAGGGATTTCTCCGCCTTGTTTTCCTGGAAGAAGCCGATACCCGCGTTGATCACCGCGACCAGCAGGATGACGACGGTGTCGGTCCAGTGGCCCATCAGCGCGGTGGCCACGGCGGCGGCCAGGAGGATGTAGATCAGCACGTCGTTGAAATGCCGGGCGAAGCGCAGCCAGAGCGGATCGAACGCCTTGGCCGGCAAGGCGTTGGGGCCGACGCGCAGCAGCCTCGCCTCGGCTTCGTCGGGGGAGAGGCCTTCCGCGCTGGTCTGCAGATTGGCCAGGGTCTGGTCGACGCTCTTGCGGTACCAGTCGGTGCTTCTGGGGGCGGTGCTATTTAATTCGGTGCCTTGCGGTTTGCCGTCGGTGGTTTGCTGTGCAGTCATGCGCTGACTCCCGGCTCCTGCCTGTTGGGAAAGTGAGACTGCCCCCAGACTAGACGGCCGGTGTTACGTCGGACCTGTCATACCTCAAGGTTCTTCCGATCCTGGCTGAACACGTCCTGAACGGCGTGGGAATCAGACGGCAGCTCATTAGGCTCGCGTAGGAGCGGACTTTGTCCGCGATGCTCTTTGCTTGCTTGCTTGCTTGCTTGCTTGCTTGCTTGGGGTTGGGTGTTCTGCGCCGCTACGGCGTGTGCTGATGTATTGGGTTTCGCCCCCTCGGGCGACCCACTTTGGCAAACGACCCAAAGTGGGCAAAGGTCTCGCCCCTCCATCCGGTTTTTCGCTTGGGCGAAAAATTCCCTCGTTGAATCGAAGTTTCAGGGGCACGCCGCGAAGGGCCATCCCTGGCCCATCGCGGCTCTCGCGACATCCATGTCGCTCAACCCCTGAAACTCCGATCCAACGAGGCCTCCTGAAAGGGGCACTCCGGAGCGCTCGGGCGGTTCTCTGGAAGTCCTCAGAGCCAAAGCCAAAGCTGGAGCGGGGCTCTTCGTAGGAGCGAGCTTGCTCGCGAACCGCACCACTCCGAACTCCCTCGTAGAGCGGACCTTGTCCGCGAAATCCCCCGCGGCGTACTCCGGGGCTATGGATTGCAACAACAGCCCAAAGCATACGTAGGGCGGATAACCCGGAACGGGTTATCCGCCGATCATCATCGGCGGATAACGCCTGGGGCGTTATGCGCCCTGCGTGGGGGACGCCCGGTTGGCACCATCGACCTCCTGCACTCCACCCACCCGGCAAGCCTGCCGCCAGCGGTTCGGCGTGCAGCCCACCAGCTTGCGGAAGCTGCGGCAGAAGTGCGACTGGTCGGCGAAGCCGCATTCCTGGCTGACCTGAGAGATCGGCGCGTCACCGCTGGCCAGCAAGTCGCGGGCACGGTCGATGCGCAGGCGCAGCGCCCATTCCCGTGGTGCGAGCCCGGTGGCCTGCTTGAAGGCGCGGGAAAAATGGCTGCGCGACATGCCGCACTGCTCGGCGACGTCGGCGATGTAAAGGCGGCTGAGCAGGCTGCCGGCGAGGATGTCCTTGGCCTTGCGTTCCTGCCAGGGGGCGAGGGCGAGGCGTTCGCCCGCCTCCTGGCAGTCGTTGCCGGGCTCGGGCATCCGATAATGTTCCAGCAGGTGCTGGCAAAGGCGCTGGCTGGCCTGCTGGAGGCCTTCTCCGCGGCTTTCCAGCTCCTCCATGAGCTGCAGGACCAGGCGGTGGGTCTGGGGGGCGAGCATGGTCGCTACCTGGTGGGCAGGTGCGGGCATGGCGTCTCTCTTGTCGTGGTGTCCTGCGGCAGCCAGAGGCTGCTCAGGAATGGAAAAAATCCAAGGTAAATCAAGGTGATCCGTCGCTCAATCGAATTCCGCCGGCGGGCCGCCTTCAAGCACATCCGTCCAAGAAAATTACGCTGATCCGTGCTCGACTGGCGCGACCCTTGCCTTGTGCAAGGATGCCCACTCCACAGCCCCGAGCGACCAGCCATGAACCGAAACGACCTGCGCCGCCTGGACATGAACCTGCTGGTGATCTTCGAATCCCTGATGCTGGAGCGGAACCTCACCCGCGTCGGCGAGAAGCTGTTCATCACCCAGTCCACCGTCAGCGCCGCCCTGGCGCGCCTGCGCGACCTGTTCGACGACCCATTGCTGGTGCGCGCCGGCCGCGCCATGGAGCCCACCAGCCGGGCGCTGCATATCTTCGAAGAGCTGCGCCCGGCGATGGACGTGATCTCCGCCGCGGTCAGCCGCGCCAAGACCTTCGAGCCCGAGAGCAGCTGCAACATCTTTCGCCTGGGGCTTTCCGACGACGCCGAGTTCGGCCTGTTTCCCGCCCTGCTGGCGCGCCTGCAGCAGGAAGCGCCGAACATCACCGTGGTGGTGCGCCGCGCCAACTTCCTGTTGATGCCGGCACTGCTGTCTTCCGGCGAGATCACCGTTGGCGTCAGCTACACCACCGACCTGCCGGCCAATGCCAAACGCCGCAAGCTGCGCGATATCGGTGTGAAGGTGCTGCGCGGCGACAGCCGGCCGGGCCCGTTGACGCTGGATGAATACTGCTCCCGGCCACACGTGATGGTGTCCTTCTCCGGCGACCTGAACGGCGCCATCGACCTGGACCTGGAACGCATCGAACGGCGCCGCCGGGTCGTGCTTGCCGTACCGCAGTTCGGCAGCCTGCGGGCGCTGCTGCGCAATACCGAGATGATTGCCACTGTCCCCGCCTACGCGGCCTGCGCGCTGGTGGAGGACAGCTGCCTGCGCGCCGAAGACCCGCCGCTGGAGATCAAGCCGGCGGAACTCTCCCTGGTGTGGAGCGCCGCCCACGACAACGACCCGGCGGAGCGCTGGCTGCGCGAGCGGATGGTCGAGTACATGAGCGCTCCGGTGCCCTGAGGCCTGGGTTTCGGCCTTTGTAGGAGGGGTGGAGCCTAAGCGATATCCATGCTGCTGGTGCATGGGATTGATGGGTATCGCTGCGCTCCACGCCATCCTACTGCGTGTTTCTTTTGAGGACTTATCAGTTACGTAGGGCGAATAACCTGGAACAGGTTATCCGCCGGTTCAGTTGCGGCGGATAACGCTGGCGCGTTGTGCGCCCTACGGACTGGGCTGTTCGCGAGCAAGCTCGCTCCTACAATTGCTTGTATGCCAGAACGTTTGCGGCACAAGCGTCCAAGAATCCTCCTGCTGTTGCGGAGCAGCATGACGCCACTATTTCCCAAGGAGGCGCCGATCATGCCGGCATCCCGCAGCAACCATTGCTTCCCGCTACTGGCCAGCGCACTGCTGGTCTCCACCTTTGCCTGCGCCGAGCCCCCGGCAGCGTTGAAAACCCAGGCGCCGGGGTATTTCCGCCTGGCGGTGGGCGAGTATGAAGTCACTGCGCTCTACGACGGCTACAACGACCTGTCGCCGGGGCTGCTGCAGGGCCTGAGCCGCGAACGCATCCGCGCGCTGCTGGCACGCAACGCCATGGACAGCCAGCGCGTGCAGACCAACTTCAATGCCTTCCTGGTCAACACCGGCCAGCACCTGGTCCTGGTGGACAGCGGCGCCGGCCAGTGCATCGGCGGCACCGCGGGGCACCTGCTGGAGAACATGAAGGCCGCTGGATACGCGCCGGAGCAGGTAGACAGCATCCTGCTCACCCACATGCACCTGGATCATGTCTGCGGCCTGGTGGACGCGCAGGGCAAAGCGCTGTTCGCCAATGCAACCGTCTACGCGGCGCAGGCCGAGGCGGACTACTGGCTGGACGAGAAGCGCCGTGACCAGGCGCCGGAAAAGGCCCGCGAATTCTTCGAGGTGGCGCAGCATTCGCTGGCGCCGTATCGCGCGGCCAGGCGTCTGCAGACCTTCGTCCCACCGGCATCGCCATTGCCGGAGCTGAAGACCGAGGCCACCAGCGGCCATACGCCGGGCAGCACCAGCTATCGCTTCGAATCTGACGGCACGGCCATCGTCTTCATCGGCGACCTGATCCACAACGTCGCGGTGCAGTTCGCCCACCCGGAGGTGGCGATCCGCTTCGATACCGATCCGAAGCAGGCGGTGAAGGCCCGGGATGCTGAGTTCGGTGCACTGGCGAAGAACGGCGCGTGGGTTGCCGCCGCGCATTTGCCGTTCCCCGGCATCGGCCACGTTACCCGTGACGGCAAGGCGTTCAACTGGGCGCCGGCGGCGTACGGGCCTTACCAGCGTGCGGAGAAGGTCCCGTTCATTCAGTGACGCCAGGCGCAGGCACGACCCTGTAGGAGCGAGCTTGCTCGCGAACCGCTCGGCGTCGGAGCCGCTGGCGAACTCGTTCGCGAGCAAGCT
>NZ_JBGLYK010000214.1:0-9635 GCF_047304025.1 Pseudomonas sp. Pseusp97
CTCGAAGCCCTCGCCGGCAGCCATCCACGCTACGCCCGCGCCCTGCGCATGGCGCGCCAGGGGCTGATCAACGAACTGCCGGTACTGCTGCTGGGCGAAACCGGCAGCGGCAAGGAAGTGGTCGCCCGCGCCCTGCACCAGGCCAGCGCGCGCAGCGACAAACCTTTCGTCGCGGTGAACTGCGCGGCGATTCCCGAAGGCCTGATCGAGTCCGAACTGTTCGGCTACCGCGACGGCGCCTTCACCGGCTCGCGGCGCGGTGGCATGGTCGGCCGGCTGCAGCAGGCCCACGGCGGCACGCTGTTCCTTGACGAAATAGGCGACATGCCGCTGGCCCTGCAGGCGCGCCTGTTGCGCGTGCTGCAGGAGCGCAAGGTGGCGCCGCTGGGAGCGGGCGAGGAGCAGGACATCGACGTCGCGCTGATCTGCGCCACCCACCGCGACCTCAAGCGCCTGGTGGAGGAAAAGCACTTCCGCGAAGACCTCTACTACCGCGTCAACGGCATCAGCGTGAAACTGCCGGCACTGCGTGAGCGCGACGATCTCGCCGAACTCGCCAGCGGCCTGCTGGCCCGCCTGGGCGCGCCGAAGGTGAAGCTCTCCGCCGAACTGCTCGGCCTGCTGCGCGAGTACCACTGGCCGGGCAACATCCGCCAGCTGGAGATGGTCCTGCGCACCGCGCTGGCCATGCGCGAGGAGGGAGAGGAGGAACTGAGCCTCGACCACCTGCCCGACAGCACCCTGGACGAACTCGCCGCCGGCGAGCGTCCGCAGAGCGGCAGCATCCGCGAGAACGAACTGGAGCTGATCCGCCAGGCGCTGGAGCGCCACCAGGGCAACGTCTCCGCCGCCGCCGACGCGCTGGGCATCAGCCGCGCCACGCTGTACCGCAAGCTCAAGCAACTCAAGGTGGGCTGATGTTCTTCACCCGCCTCATCGACAGCGAGGACCCGCAGCAACTCAAGGCCTCGCTGCGCTGGCTGTACGGCTTCGTGCGGCCGCACAAGGCGGCCATCGCCGGCCTGCTCGGGTTGTCGTTCTGCGCCTCGCTCCTGGTGCTCGCGCAGCCCTGGCTGACCAAGACGCTGATCGACGACGGCCTGCTGGCGAAGGACTTCCCGGTGCTGGTGATGGTCGCCGGCGCGATGATAGTCGTCGGCCTGGTCGGCACGGCCTTGTCCGGCCTCAACCGTTACCTGCACACACGCCTGTCCGGGCGCATCCTGTTCTCCCTGCGCGATGCGCTGTACCGCCACTTGCAGACTCTCTCGCCGAGCTTCTTCGGCCGCCGCCGTATCGGCGACCTGATGTCCCGGCTCGACGGCGACGTTGCCGAGATCCAGCGCTTCGCGGTGGACTCGCTGTTCTCCGCGGTCTCCAGTGTGATCGGCCTGGTCGGCGCGCTGGTGCTGCTGCTCACCCTGTCGTGGAAGCTCTCGCTGCTGGTGGCGCTGCTGATCCCGCTGGACGTGCTCTGGCTGCGCTGGATGCGGCGCAAGGTGGAGCGCGAGGCGCGCGGCCTGCGCGAGCGTTCGGCGGACCTTTCATCGTTCTTCGTCGAGACGCTGCCGGCGATGAAGTTCATCCAGTCCGCCGGCCAGCAAGCCCGTGAATCCGGGCGCCTGGAAGGGCTGGGGCAGGGTTACCTCGGCCAACTGCTGCGCCTGCAACTCACCGAGTTCTTCACCCAGGCGGTGCCCGGCACGCTGATGTCGCTATCGCGCGCCTGCGCTTTCCTGGTGGGCGGCTACTGGGTGGTGCAGGGCACCTGGCAGCTGGGTTCGCTGATCGCTTTTTCCACCTATCTGGGCATGGCCATCGGGCCGGTGCAGAGCCTGCTCGGCCTGTACGTCGCGCTGCAGCGCATGACCGTCAGCCTGGGCCGGGTGATGGAACTGCGCGGCGAGGAAGCGACCATCGTTTCTCCCGCTACGCCGCGGCCGATGCCGTCGGTGGGCGAGTTGCGCCTGGAGAACCTTTGCTACGCCTGGCCGGGGCGCGCGCAAGCGGTCCTGCAGAATGTCCAGGCGGTGATTCCCGCCGGGCTCAAGGTCGCCCTGAGCGGCCCGTCCGGCGTCGGCAAGAGCACGCTGATCGACCTCCTGCAGCGCTTCTACGACCCCGACCAGGGACGCATACTGCTGGACGGCGTGGACCTGCGCGAACTCGACCTGCACGCCCTGCGTCGACGCGTGGCGGTGGTCAGCCAGGACATCGTGCTGTTCCGCGGCAGCCTCGCCGACAACCTGGCCTACAGCGCCCCCGAATCGAGTCGCGAGGCCATCGACAAGGCCGCCCGCGCGGCGCAGCTGGACAGCCTGATCGCCAGCCTGCCCGAAGGCCTCGACAGCCCGCTGGGCGAGCGCGGCCAGCAGCTTTCCGGCGGGCAGAAGCAGCGCATCGCCATCGCCCGCGCGCTGCTGCAGGACCCGCTGATCCTGGTGCTCGACGAAGCCACTTCGCAGGTGGACGAGAGCACCGAGCGCGAGGTGATCGCGGCCATCGACCAGCTGTTCGCCGGGCGCACGCGCCTGCTGATCAGCCATCGTACTTCGACGCTGGCCGCCGCCGACCTGCATCTGGAATTGCAGGATGGGCAGGTGCGTGTGCGTGAGGCACAGCCGGTGCAGCGACATGAGGCCTGAGTTGAAGGTTGGGGTGGTCGATAGCGGGCATTCAAAGGAGCAGGCCGCGTCGGTCATCAGCGGCCAGCGCTTCCGTCTCGCCGATGATGGATTGGACCGACTGCCACTGTCGGTTGATCTCCTGGGCCACGGCAGCGCCGTCTGCGAAGCCATCCTTTTCCAGGCGCCGGATGCGCGTCTATGCGTCGCCCAGGTCTTCGATGAACGCGGTGTGACCAGCCCGTTGCAGATCGCCGCCGCGTTGCACTGGCTCGGCGAGCAGGGCGTGCGGGTGATCAACCTGAGCCTGGGCGTGCGCCAGGACCGGCCGATCCTGCGCGAGGCCGTGGCGGAGCTGATCGAGGCCGGCGTGCTGGTCTGCGCGTCCAGCCCGGCGCGGGGCGAGCCGGTGTATCCGGCCAGCTATGCGGGGGTGATACGGGTTACCGGGGATGCTCGTTGCGGCGAGGGCGAATGGTCATGGCTGGACAGTCCGCAGGCCGATTTCGGTGCGGCGGTCAAGGTAGGAGGGCGCTCCGGGGCGAGTCTGGGGTGCGCGGCTTTCAGCGGGCATCTGGCGGCTTTGCTGCGCGAGCGGCCGGAGCTGTCGAATGTGCAGCTCATTGAGGTGATGCGTGAGCGGTCGGCTTTTCGTGGGATCGAGCGGAGGGTGGGGTTTTGAGTGGTGATCGAGTGCGATTCCCTCTCCCCAGCCCTCTCCCTGAAGGGAGAGGGGGCCGTCCTCCGTGTGGGATTAACTATGGAGTTCCCGCGGACGCTATCGTGCGCAGGCGTTTCGCAGTGCGCCGATCTGCTCTTTCTCCCATCGCGACGACGGCTCCGTTCGGCCGAGGTTGGCACTATGGTGTCAGTTAGCACGGATAGCCCCCTCTCCCTTCAGGGAGAGGGCTGGGGAGAGGGCGTTGCCGCCATGCAGAGCTTGACCCATTCGCTTTGTCGGGGAGGCTGTTTATTCAGGATTAGGGAGAGGGCAGCCGCCGCATGAGTAACCTCCCCATCCTGATCCTCGGTGCCGGCCCCGCCGGAGCGGCGGTCGCCCTCGGCCTGCGCCGCCTCGGCCACGCGGTCACCGTTATCAGCGAATGGCGCCGCTTCGCCGCCGTGGAAGGCGTGTCGCAGCGCGTGCTGGAAGGCCTGCGCAATGCCGGCCTGAATCACGCACTGGAATATGCTGCGCCGCCGTCGCAACGGCGCGTGCACTGGAACGGCGTGGAAAGCGCACAGAACATCGAATGCCTCCTCGACCGTCCGCGCTTCGATGCGGGGCTGCGCGAGGACCTGAAGCAGGCCGGCGTCGAGCTGATCGAAGCCCGGGTGCTGGCGGTGGCCGAAGAAGGTAACGGCTGGCGCGTGAAGCTCGAAGGCGGCCGCGAGGTGCAGGGCGCCTTCCTGGTCGAGGCACGAGGCCGGCAGGCGCCGCTGAACCAGAAGGGAATCAAGGCCCGGCGCGGCCCGGAAACCCTCAGCCTGCTCAATCGCTGGCAGGGCGAGCCCGGTCCGCTGGCGACTGCGGTGGAAAGCCTGGCCGACGGCTGGGCGTGGATGGCACGACTGGAGGACGGGCGTTGCTACTGGCAGCTCACCCTCGATGTGGCCAGCAGCCAGTTGCCGCCCCGCGAGCAGTTGCTGGATTACTGCCGCGAGCGCCGTGCCACGTCGTCGCTGGTCCGGCAGTTCTTCGGTGCTACCACTGAACGCGATCTGGAACTGCACGCCCGCAGCAGCACGGCGATCCTCTGCCTGGAAGCCTGCGGCAACAGCTGGATTCGCGTGGGCGATGCGGCGATGGCGGTGGACCCGTTGTCCGGCAATGGCATCTTCCAGTCGCTGTCCTCCGCCTTGCAGGCGCCGCTGGTGATCAACACGCTGCTGCGCGCGCCGGAGCGGGTGGAATTGGCCCGACGCTTTCATCAGCAGCGGGTCGAGCAACTGTTCCTGCGCTTCGCCCGCGTGGGTCGTGATTTCTACGCCAGTGAAACGCAGTGGAGCGAGATGCCGTTCTGGCAGGCCCGTCGCGCCTGGCCGGACGAGCAGCCGAGCCACGTGCCGGCGGACTTCGCCAGCCTGCGCATCGAGCGGGCACCGGTGTTGAACGGGGAGTTCGTCGACGAGGCGGAAGTGGTGGTCAGCGCCGACCAGCCGCTGGGCATCTGGCACCTCGACGGCCTGGAGCTGGCGCCCTGGTTGCGGCGGGTGCGCGCAGAGCCCGAGGCCCAGGTGCTCGCGGACCTGCCGCCGGAGCGACGGCGGGCCTTCCAGGGTTGGCTGCTCGCCCAGGGCTATCGTCTTCGATCCTGATTGTGTAGCCCCGTCATGGCGGATAACGCCGTAGGCGTTATGCGCCCTACGGTTCGCCGGACGTGCGCGTGGGCGCTCGTCGTAGGATGGCGTGGAGCGAAGCGATACCCATCGATTCATGGGCGGGCCGGGTCGATGGGTATCGCAAGCTCCACCCATCCTACTCAGGTGACCGCCGGGGACCTCGGCCACAGCTTTAACCACTTCACGGAATTTCGAGGCCTCGTCGGGCGATGATGCCCGGCTGCCCGATGGAGAATCCCATGGCCTTCCTGCGCTCCGCCTTTGCCCTGTCGCTGATCCTGCTGACGCTCTTCGATACCTCGCTGGCGGCTTCGACGCCGGCGGCCGATACCGCCAGCGCGGAGCGCTTCCTGCGCCAGCTGTACGCCAGCTACTCGCCGGATGGCCCAGGCGTGCCGAACAGCACGCTGAAGGAGGAGGACGTCTACGACGCCTCGCTGATCGCGCTGATGAAGGCCGACCAGGACGCCGCCGATGGCGAGGTCGGCTACCTCAATGGCGACCCGGTTTGCGATTGCCAGGATTGGGGCGATCTGCGCATCCAGACGCTGACCTTCGCGGCGACCGACGATGGCCGGCTAAAGGCCAGCGTGACGCTCAAGGACGTGGTGACGGGAGAGGGCAAGCAGCTCGATCTGCTGTTGCACCGCACCGCGCAGGGGTGGCGCGTCGAGGACTTCGTCAACGCGGAGGGCAGCCTTGCGGAGAATCTGCGCAAGAGTACCCAGGACCTGCTGCAGTTCAAAAAGGATGCGGCCAGGCCCTGATTCCGCTGTGCTCGGAAGGGATCGGCGTGGTGCCGGGTTCGCGAGCAAGCTCGCTCCTACGAAGAGCGACGGTGCATCCCTGTAGGAGCGAGCTTGCTCGCGAACCGCACGCCGCAAAGCCCGCAGCCGGCCACAAGGAGCGTAGGAGCGGACTCTGTCCGCGATCGTCCCGCATCGCACCGGCACCCATCGCGGACGAAGTCCGCTCCTGCAAAAGCAAAAGCCCCTGCCGCGAACGGCAGGGGCTTTTCAATTTTGCGAATCGGCTTACTTGCGGTCGATCCACACGGTCTGCGGGTTGGTGAACTCGCGCAGGCCGAAGTGCGACAGCTCGCGACCGAAGCCGCTCTTCTTCACGCCGCCGATCGGTACACGGGGGTCGGAAGCGGAGAAGCCATTGATGAACACGCCACCGCTGACCAGGCGACGGGCCATGTGCTGGGCCTTGGCCTTGTCGGCGGTCCAGATCGCGCCGGAGAGGCCGAACTCGCTGTCATTGGCCAGTTCCAGGGCGTGCTCGGCGTCGCGGGCGACGATCAGCGAGGCGACGGGGCCGAAGATTTCCTTCTTGAACGCGGTGTTGCCCGGCTTCACGTCGGCCAGCACGGTCGGTGCGTAGTAGTTGCCTTCGCCCTCGAGCTTGTGGCCGCCCAGCAGCAGGGTGGCGCCGTCGGCGATGGCCTGTTGTACCTGGCCGTGCAGTTCGTCACGCAGGTCGAAGCGCGCCATGGGGCCGACGAAGGTGTCGTCCGCCAGCGGGTCGCCGATCTTCAGCGCCTTGACGGCGGCCAGCAGCTTCTCGGTGAAGGCCGGGGCGATGGATTCCTCGAGGATCATGCGCTTGGCGGCGATGCACACCTGGCCGCAGTTGCCGAAGCGGCTGGCGACGGCGGCTTTCACGGCGGCGTCGAGGTCGGCGTCGGCGAGCACGATGAAGGCGTCGGAACCGCCCAGCTCCAGCACGCATTTCTTCAGCGCGGCACCGGCCTGGGAGGCGATGGCGGCGCCCGCACCGACGCTGCCGGTCACGGCGATGGAAGCGATGCGGTCATCGGCGATGGCCTTGGAAACCAGCGGCGGCTCGACGTTCAGCACCTCGAACACGCCTTCGGGCAGGCCGGCATCCCGCCAGGCTTTCTGCAACTGATAGGCGCAGCCCATGACGTTCGGCGCATGCTTGAGCACGTAGGTGTTGCCGCCCAGGATGATGCTCACGGCGCCACGCATGACCTGCCAGGTGGGGAAGTTCCACGGCATCACCGCCAGAACCGGGCCCAGCGACAGGTAGGAGATGTACGCGCCTTCGATGCTGGTCTTCTCGTCTTCGAGCATGGCCGGGCCGTTGTCGGCGTACCACTCGCAGAGGTTGGCGCACTTGTTGATCTCGCCACGGGCCTGGGTGACCGGCATGCCCATTTCCTGGGCTTCCATGCGAGCCATCGGCTCGACGTTGGCACGCAGGACTTCGGCCATCCTGCGCAGCACGGCGACACGTTCGGCGATGCTGGTGTCACGCCATTGGCGGAACGCGGCATCGGTGCGGGCCAGCGAGGTTTCCAGCTGGGCGGCGTCTTCGAAGGTGTAGCGGGCCAGTTCCTGGCCGGTGGCGGGGCTGCGGGAGATGGCAGCGGGGATGGCGGCGATCTGGTTCATGGTGAGTCCTGCTTGTTCTGGATGAGGCGCAAGGCCGGTCGTTCGTCCGGGGGTGGTGGCTCCGGGATGACGCAGAAATTAAGATGCGCAACCATTCATGTAAAATGAATAATCAAGAAAGACTCTTTCTCTCGGAGAGAATCATGGACCTCACCCAGCTGGAAATCGTCCGCGCCGTCGCCAACGAGGGCAGCATCACCGCCGCCGCGGCCCGTCTACATCGCGTGCCTTCGAACCTGACCACGCGGATCAAGCAGCTGGAAGCGGAGCTGGGCACCGAGCTGTTCATCCGCGAGAAGCTGCGCCTGCGTCTGTCGCCGACCGGGCGCAGCTTCCTCGACTACGCCGAGCGCATCCTCGATCTGGTGGAGGAGGCCCGGCAGGTAGCGGTGGGCGCCGAGCCCCATGGCGGTTTCTCCCTGGGCTCGATGGAGAGCACGGCGGCGGTGCGCATCCCGGAGATGCTGGCGCGCTATCACCAGCAGTGCCCGAAGGTGCAGCTGGACCTCTCCACCGGCCCCTCGGGCGAGATGATCGACGGGGTGTTGTCGGGCCGTTTCATCGCCGCCTTCGCCGATGGCCCGGCCAACCACCCGCAGCTGGACGGCAGGCCGGTTTACCGCGAAGAGCTGGTGCTGATGAGCGCCAGGCACCATGCGCCGGTGCATGACGCGCGGGACGTGGCGGGGGAGACGGTGTTCGCCTTCCGCGATACCTGCTCCTACCGCAAGCGCCTGGAAGGCTGGTTCGCCGAGCACCGGGTGGTGCCGGGCAAGATCGTCGAGATGGAGTCCTACCACGGCATGCTCGCCTGCATCGCGGCCGGCGGCGGGGTGGCGATCATCCCCAGGGCGATGTTCGACAGCCTCGCCGGCGGGCGCAACGTGGCGATCCACCGCCTGGCGCCGCACCACGCCGACGCGACCACCTGGCTGTTCTGGCGGCGCGGCACCGATACGCCGGCGCTGCGGGCATTTATCGGATTACTGGACGAGCCCCTGCCCGAGGCCGAAGTGGCCTGAGCGCGGGCCTTTGCGCGTGCTGTTTCGCCGGCCTTACGTAACGTCGGCGAGACGGCGGTTAAAAATTCACCAGCACCTCTTGCAGCCGCTTGGCGCTGCGCTAACGTGAATTTCTCTGTTCGTCGTGCGAAGGCGTAAAGACGCCCTTCGCGGCAGGGCGTTTTTTCCGCTGGCCTTCTGCCCCGGAGCGCATGATGGAGACACGCAGCAAGAGACGACGCGCCAATTCCTTCCAGATCACCCTGATGGGCGCGGGGCTGATGCTCCTCGCCCTGGTCCTCGCCGTTGCCCTGGTCAGCCTGTGGCCGCAGTCCTATCCGAAGTTTCCCCCAGCCGGCGCCGTCGGCGACCCCGGCGTGCAATGCCTGATCGGCTGGTGCCCGGGGCCGGACGCGCGGCTGCTGGTGATGGTCATGGTGGCGGGCGCGCTGGGCAGCTTCGTGCATGTCGCGAAGTCCTTCGGCGATTTCGTCGGCAATGACCGCTTCATGGCCAGCTGGATCTGGTGGTACCTGCTCAAGCCCTGCATCGGCATGGCACTGGCGCTGATGCTCTACCTGATCGTGCGCGCGGTGTTCCTCACGGTGGGCGCCGCCAGCGATCCGGCCAGCGTCAATCTCTACGGGCTGATGGCCATGGCCGCGCTGGTAGGAATGGTGTCCAAGCAGGGCACCGACAAGTTCGCGGTGATCCTCGATGCGCTGTTCCGCAGCCCCCATCCTGCCGGTGACGCGCGGCGCAAGGACCCGCTGGAAAATCCCCTGGCGGTCATCACCGAGGCCCAGCCGTCGGTCCTCGACGCCCAGTCGCTCTACGTCACCCTGCGCGGCAAGGGGTTCAGCCGTGGCGCGCGGGTGCAGGTGAATGGACGGGACCGCGAGACTTCCCTGGCCGACAGTTCGCGCCTGGCTTTCGAGCTGTTGCCCGAAGATGTGGCCGTCGGTGGCAGCCTGGCCGTGGTGGTGGTCAACCCGCCGCCGGGAGGCGGGCCTTCCGCTTCGCTGATGCTGGAGGTGAACGCACCGCCGCGGGCCGAGGCGGAACCCGCGCCGGTACATGCCGATCCGGTGGCGATGGTGGTGGCATCGGCCGAAGAAGACTCGGCGGTGGCGCTGCACTGAATCATCGGTGGGGCGTGCTTCTGTAGGAGCGGGGGGGGGGGGGGGGCCCCGGGGGGCCCCGGGGGGCGGGGGGGCGGGGGGGGGGCCGCGCGCGGGGCGACAAAA
>NZ_JBGLYK010000215.1:0-9563 GCF_047304025.1 Pseudomonas sp. Pseusp97
CGCCCTGCTGCGCCGCAGCGAGCCGGCCGAGGCCGCGCCGGCGGTAGGCGGCAAGCGCCTGACCTTCGGCAAGCTGGTGATCGACAACGCGATGCGCGAGGCCTGGCTGGACGAGCAGACCATCGAGCTGACCAGCGCCGAGTTCGACCTGCTCTGGCTGCTGGCGGCCAACGCCGGGCGCATCCTCTCCCGCGAGGAAATCTTCAACTCCCTGCGCGGCATCGAGTACGACGGCCAGGACCGTTCCATCGACGTGCGCATCTCGCGCATCCGCCCGAAGATCGGCGACGACCCGATGCACCCGCGCCTGATCAAGACGGTGCGCAGCAAGGGTTACCTGTTCGTCGGGGAGCTTTGAGGCATGGCCGGGTGAGTCTCGTGCTCGGGCTGGCCCTCACCCCAGTCCTCTCCCCGGGGGAGAGGGGGCCATCCGTGCCGGCTGCCGGTTCGGCGTTGTCCGGTCGTGATCGATGCCAACCGAATCCCTTGTCTATAGCGGCAGACCTGGCGCGCACGCCGAACAGTCCCCTATCCCCCTGGGAGAGGGCGCTCTTCGCCAGTGCCGAAGTCATCCGGAATACCCGGCCATGAAATCCATCTTCCTGCGCATCTACGGCGGCATGCTGCTGACCCTGGTGGCCGTCGCCGCGCTGGCGGTGCTGACGCTGCACCTGGTCAACGAGGTGCGCGGCGAGCGCTACCGCGAGGACCTGGCGCGCGGCACCTTCCGCCTGATGGCGGACGAGCTGCTGCCCATGAGCGAGGTGGACCGCAAGCGCGCGCTGAGCCAGTGGAGCCGGCTGCTGGGCATTCCGCTGAAACTCACCAGCCTGGACGCGCTGGGCATGGAGGGCCGCAGCCGGGCGCGGCTGATGAACGACCAGGTGCTGGTGCAGGCCGGCGCGCCCCATGAAGTGAAAGTGATGACCCAGGTGAGCGCGGCGGAAGGGCTGATCCTCACCGGCGAGGTGGAGCAGGTCAGCGAGCAGCTGGCGCGCGCCACCATCTACCTGCTGATGGACGAGCTCAAGCGCTACCCGGCCAGCGAGCAGCCCTATCACCTGGCGCGCATCGTCCGCGACAAGCGTTTCGGCTACGAGGTGCACCTGGCGCGGCTGAAGGAAGTCGACCTGGACGACGACCAGAGCCGCCGGGTGGAGGAGGGCGATACGGTGATGGCGCTGGGCAAGGGCGGCGACTCGATCCGCGTGCTCTCGGGCATCCTCGATACGCCCTGGGTGCTGGAACTCGGGCCGATCTACCAGATGAACCCGTACCCGCCGCAGTTGCTGACCATCATCGTGGTCGTCGCCCTGACCCTGATCGGCCTTACCCTCTACCTGCTGATCAGCGGCCTTGAGCAGCGCCTGCGCGGCCTCGAATCCGCCGCCACGCGCATCGCCCGCGGCAGCCTGGATACCCGCGTGGAAGTGCGCGGCGCGGACTCGGTGGGGCGCCTCGCCGGGGCCTTCAACCACATGGCCGAGCAGTTGCACCTGCTGCTGACGGTGCAGCGCGAGCTGGTGCGCGCGGTGTCCCACGAGCTGCGCACGCCGGTGGCGCGGCTGCGCTTCGGGCTGGAAATGATCGAGTCCGCCGAGACCGACACGGCGCGGCGCAAGTACATGGAAGGCATGGACGGCGACATCCAGGACCTCGACCAGCTGGTGGACGAGATGCTCACCTACGCGCGGCTGGAGCAGGGCTCGCCAGCGCTGAGCTACCAACGCATCGAACTGGGCACGCTGGTGGAGCAGGTGGTCGCGGAAATCGCCCCGCTGCGCCGGGAAATCACCGTCACCTGCGAGGCGGGTGCGCTGGTGCCGTTCGACCAGGGCAGCTGGATCGAGGCCGAGCCGCGCTACCTGCATCGCGCGCTGCAGAACCTGATGACCAACGCGCTGCGCTACGCCGAAGGGCGGGTGCGGATCAGTTACCGGGTGAGCGTGGACCGCTGCCAGGTGGACGTCGAAGACGACGGCCCCGGCGTGCCGCAAGCGCAGTGGCACCGGTTGTTCCAGCCGTTCTTCCGCGCCGATGACAGCCGCGCGCGGGTCACGGGCGGGCATGGGCTGGGGCTGTCCATCGTGCGGCGGATCATCCACTGGCACGGCGGCCGCGCGCAGATCGCCAAAAGCGAGGTGCTGGGTGGCGCGTGCTTCACGCTGATGTGGCCACGCCGCCAGGCACCGAAGGTCGATGACGATATTTGACCTTTTGGTCAGGAAATGCAGAATGCTGCGCTGCCATCACCGACTGATGGCGAACCTGCCGCGCCCTGATTTCTCGTATTGATATTGCTATCCCATGAGGGGTATTGCAGAGTCGCCGCTATCGTTATGTAATTTTTGTTATAACGGGCGTGCAGGTGCTGTCATCGGCCGGGTCGACGCTTGAAAACAACAGCCACTGGAGCCTCACGATGAAACACCGCTTCGCAAGCCTGTCCCTGCTGGTCGCTTCCTGCTTCACCCTGCATTCGGTCCTGGCCGATGAGGTCCAGGTGGCCGTCGCCGCCAACTTCACCGCGCCGATCCAGGCGATCGCCAAGGACTTCGAGAAGGACACCGGCCACAAGCTGGTGGCCGTCTACGGCGCCACCGGCCAGTTCTATACGCAGATCAAGAACGGCGCGCCGTTCGAAGTCTTCCTCGCTGCCGACGACAGCACGCCGAAGAAGCTTGAGCAAGAAAAGGAGATCGTCCCCGGTTCGCGCTTCACTTATGCCGTGGGCACCCTCGCGCTGTGGTCGGCGAAAGACGGCTACGTCGACGCCCAGGGCGAGGTGCTGAAGAAGAACGAGTACCAGCATTTGTCCATCGCCAATCCGAAGGCGGCGCCCTACGGCCTGGCCGCCACCCAGGTGATCGACAAGCTTGGCCTCAAGGACAAGGTCGCCGGCAAGATCGTCGAAGGCCAGAACATCACCCAGGCCTTCCAGTTCGTTTCCACCGGCAACGCGGAGCTGGGCTTCGTGGCGTTGTCGCAGATCTACAAGGATGGCAAGGTGACCAGCGGTTCCGCCTGGATAGTCCCGGCCGACCTGCATGAGCCGATCCGCCAGGACGCGGTGATCCTCAACAAGGGCAAGGACAATGCCGCCGCCAAAGCCCTGGTCGAATACCTGAAGGGGCCGAAGGCCGCTGCGGTGATCAAGTCCTACGGTTACCAACTCTAAGCCTTCAAGGAAGCGCGATGCCCCTTTCCCAGGAGGATTTCCTGGCCATCCGGCTCACCCTCGAGCTGGCCGCCCTGAGCACCCTGATCCTCCTGCTGATCGGCACGCCGATCGCCTGGTGGCTGTCGCGCACCCGCTCCTGGCTGAAAGGTCCGCTGGGGGCGGTGGTGGCGCTGCCGCTGGTGCTGCCGCCGACGGTGATCGGCTTCTACCTGCTGATCACCCTGGGGCCCCACGGCTTCATCGGTCAGGCGACCGAGAGCCTGGGCCTGGGACGCTTGCCGTTCACCTTCGCCGGGCTGGTGGTGGGCTCGGTGTTCTACTCGCTGCCTTTCGTGGTGCAGCCCTTGCAGAACGCCTTCGAGGCCATCGGCAACAAGCCGCTGGAGGCCGCCGCGACCTTGCGCGCCAGCCCCCTGGATACGTTTTTCTCCGTGGTCCTGCCGCTGGCGCGGCCGGGCTTCATCACTGCCAGCATCCTCGGTTTCGCCCACACGGTGGGCGAGTTCGGCGTGGTGCTGATGATCGGTGGCAACATCCCGGGCAAGACCCGCGTGGTGTCGGTGCAGATATTCGATCACGTCGAGGCCATGGAGTACGCCCAGGCGCACTGGCTGGCCGGCGGCATGGTGGTCTTCTCCTTCCTGGTCCTGCTGGCGCTCTACGCGAGCCGCCGCAGCCGTTCGGCCTGGGCCTGAGGTGAGCATGCCGCTAGCGTCCTCCGTGCGTGCCATCGAGGCGCGCTTCCAGATCAACTATCCGGGCTTCAGCCTGGACGTCGACCTGCAGTTGCCGGGCAAGGGCGTCACCGCGCTGTTCGGCCATTCCGGCTCCGGCAAGACCAGCTGCCTGCGCTGTGTGGCGGGCCTTGCGCACGCTCCGCTGGGCCGGTTGGTGGTGGACGGCGAGGTCTGGCAGGACAGTGCAGCCGGCGTGTTCCTGCCGCCGCACAAGCGGGCGCTGGGCTATGTGTTCCAGGACGCCAACCTGTTCGAGCACCTGTCGGTGAAGCGCAACCTCACCTACGGCATGCAGCGTGTGCCGCGTGAGCAGCACCGTGTCGAGCTGGAGCACGCCACCGAACTGCTGGGCATCGGCCATCTGCTGGAACGCATGCCGGGGCGCCTCTCCGGCGGCGAACGCCAGCGTGTCGGCATCGCCCGCGCGCTGCTGACCAGCCCGCGCCTGTTGCTGATGGACGAGCCGCTGGCGGCGCTGGACCTCAAGCGCAAGGCAGAAATCCTGCCTTACCTGGAGCGCCTGCACGACGAGCTGGATATCCCGATTCTCTACGTCAGCCATTCGCCGGATGAAGTGGCGCGGCTGGCCGACCACCTGGTACTGCTCGACCAGGGCCGTTGCATTGCCAGCGGCCCGGTGGTGGAAACCCTGGCGCGCACCGACCTGCCGCTTTCCCACCTGGAAGATGCCGGCGTGGTGATCGACGGCCAGGTGCTCGGACACAACGCCGACTACGGCCTGCTGACCGTGGCGCTGCCGCACTGTGAGCAGCGCATCCGCCTGGCCCATGCGCCAATGGACAAGGGCAGGGCGCTGCGCATCAAGGTGCAGGCGCGGGACGTCAGCCTGAGCCTGGAGCCGGCGGCCCACAGCAGCATCCTCAATGTGTTGCCGGCGACCGTCGTCGAGATAGTGCCGACGGACAACCCGGCGCACCTGCTGGTAAAGCTGGACGTGTCCGGCACGCCGCTGCTGGCGCGGATCACCCGCTACTCCCACGACCAGCTCGGTCTGCATGCCGGCCAGTCAGTGTGGGCTCAGATCAAGTCGGTGGCCTTGCTGGGCTGAGCCCAGCTGCTTTTCGTAGGAGCGAGCTTGCTCGCGAACGCGTGCATAGTGCGCTCCAACAGGGCGCTCCGGGGAAATGAGCGTTGGCGCAGGGTGAAGTCAATCCGTCAGCCGGCGCGGACAGCGCCCTCTCCCCAGCCCTGGCTGCGCGCCCCGCTCCGAAGGGAGAGGGGGCAGATTGTGCCGGCTGACGCAATGGTTTCATCCTGCTCCGAACGGTCCCCTCTCCCCTTGGGAGAGGGTTAGGGTGAGGGCAGTCCGAGCGCAGTGGGTTAGTCGGTAGGGCGGATAACCTGGAACAGGTTATCCGCCGTCGGTTGGCGGCGGATAACGCTGGCGCGTTATGCGCCCTACGAAAGCGCAGGGCGGCGCGGTCCGTGGCTGTCAGCCGGCTCGGCGGTTGTCGTCGAGCGCGGGGATGGCGACGAGGCTCAGCAGTCGCCCATCGAACAGGCTGAACTGCCCGGCGATCTCCTTGCCGTGGTGCCACTCCTCCGACAGATCGGTGAGCAGGCGCAGCCGCGCATGCCCTCCGGCGGACCAGCTGAGCAGCTCGGCATGTTCGAAGTAGAAGCGCTTGCGCACCAGCGGGAAGAGTGCCTTGAACAGGCTCTCCTTCAGGGAGAAGGTGAGGGTGACCTGCAGTGCCGCCTGCTTTGGATCGAGGCGTGCCAGCTCATCCGGCGTGAGGATTTCCCCGGCCAGCCGTTCCGCACGCGCGGTTTCCAGACGGTTCTCCACGTCCAGGCCCAGCCCGCGCCAGTGGCTGTTTCGCGCGACGATGGCCGCCGCCCAGCCGTCGCCATGGGTGATCGAGCCGCAGAATCCCGCCGGCCAGATCGGCGCGCGCTCGTCGTCGGTGCCCGGCACCCAGGCTGCCGAGCCTGCCGCCAGCAAGGCGGCGCGGGCGCAGATACGCCCGGCCAGGTATTCGGCCTGGCGCTTGGCGACGGAACGCTGGATGTTGGCCGGCGCCTCGACCCGGCTGAGGGGGAAGTCCCCGGCCTGCAGGCGTTGGCGGTCGAAGCGGGTACTGCGCAGGTGGCAGCTCGCCAGCGGAATGGGCAGGGGCCAGTCGGCGTCGAGTGGAGTACAGAAATCGGGAAGGGCGGTCATGGGAGCATTCTGCCGCGCCAGAACGTGGCTCACCAGTCACGCGGCACTTACATTCCTTTGCAAACCTTCACCAAAGGCGTACGGATTCGTCTGACAAGCTTTGTCACACTGCACGCCGCGTTCCCAAGGGGACGCAGGTGAGGTTGTTGTTGGAGTGCCGCCAAGGCGGGCTCTGACCTTAGACACTTGATTGAGTGCGGGAGCCCGAATGGGCTCCCGTTTTTTATTGCCTGCGTTTTTTACGCATCCGGCTTCACGTCGAAGATTTCCTTGAAGAACGCCTGCAGGTCCGCCCAGGACTTCTGGTCGGCGGTCTTGTCGTAGCCCACGTCCAGGCCGTGGCCCTTGTGCTTGTCGGCGTCCGGGCTGGTGAAGCTGTGCTTGGCGCCGGGCTGGATCACCAGCTTGTAGTCGGCCTTGGCGTTGTCCATCTCGGTCTTGAAGGCGGCGACGCTCTCGGCCGGCACCAGGGTGTCGGCGCCGCCATGCTCGACCAGTATCTTCGCCTTGACCTGCCCCGGCTGCGCCGGCGTCTGGGTCGCCAGCACGCCGTGGAAGCTGGCCACGCCGGCCAGCGGCAGGCCGGCGCGGGCCATGTCCAGCACGACCTTGCCGCCGAAGCAGTAGCCGATGGCGGCGATCTTGCTCGGGTCTGTCTGCGGCTGTTTCTTCAGCAGTTCCAGGCCCGCCTGGAAACGCGCCTTGGCGGCGTCGGCATTCTTCAGCGCCTCGGCCATGAAGGCCTTGGCATCGTTGGGGTGTTCGGTGTGCTTGCCGCCGCCGTACATGTCGATGGCCAGGGCGCTGTAGCCCAGTTCGGCGAGGTCGCGGGCGCGGCGCTTGGCGTAGTCGTTCAGGCCCCAGAACTCGTGGACGACGATGACGCCGGGACGGATGCCGGACTTGGCGTCGTCGTAGGCGAAGTAGCCGATCATTTTCGTTCCGTCAGTGGATTCGTAGGGGATTTCCTGGGTCTTGATCGCGGCTGAAGCGCTGGCCGCGAAGGCGAACAGCAGCAGGGCGGTGAGCAGGCGCATGGTGTCTCTCCGTGGCGTTGGCCGTGGCGATGGCGGAATTCAAGAAGATAGCCGGTGATGGGGAAAACGCCCGTGCGATGCGTCTTCAGCCGCTCAAGGACGCCCTTGTCGGCCTGACTTCAGATAGCCGGGTGAGTGAAAAGTCCGACAGCCTCGTCTACCCTTGCGTCCATGTCCTGACCCGCGAAGCGATAGGCCGATGTTGGACCTGAGCACCTGGAATCTGACCATTCCCCAACGCGGCCCGGCCGCGACCATTTCCACGGCGAAACTCGGCCGTGACTACCAGAGCCCGTACTTCCGCCGCAGCGCCGATGGCGTGGAAATCTGGGTGCCGGTGAACGGCGCGCACACCAGCGGCAGCGAATTCCCCCGTACCGAATTGCGCGAGACCAAGCCCGACGGCCGCCTGGTGACCTGGCGCTACCCGCTGGCGGAGAACCTGATGGTCGCCACCCTGCGCGTGGAGGCGGTGCCGTCCAGCCGGCGCATGGTGATCGGGCAGATCCACAGCAATGGCAGCGGCAGCGCCGAGGCCCTGCCGCTGGTCAAGCTGGTCTACCAGCTGCGCCTGGACAAGGCGCGGGTACAGGCGCTGGTTCGCGATCGGCCGGATGACATCACCACGCGCACCTACACCGTCTATGACGGCATCCCCCTGGGCGATACCTTTACCTACCGGCTGGGCGTATCCAGCAGCGGAGTGCTGAGCGTGCAGGTCGAGGACGGCAAGGTCAGCCAGCAACTGGATACCCAATGGGCCTACCAGGGCCTGTACTTCAAGGCAGGGCTCTACCTGCAGGACAATCGCGGGCCCGCCAGCGAAGGCGGGCGAGCTACCTTCACCGATCTGAGCATTCGACACCAATGAAGACTTCCTCCATCGCGCGCGGCGCTTCCCTGGCCTTGTCCCTGCTGCTGCCGGCGGCAGTGGCGCAGGCCGCGCCGGGCGATGATTTCGGCTCCTGCCTGAATCGCCTGCAGGGCGCGGCCCAGGCCAAGGGCGTCAGCGCCGCCAGCTTCGCGCAGTTCACCCAAGGGCTGCAGCCGGACATGAGCGTGCTGCCGCTGCTCGACGCCCAGCCCGAGTTCACCACGCCGATCTGGGATTACCTGGCCGGGCTGGTGGACGAGCAGCGCGTCGCCGACGGCAAGGCGCGCATGGCCGAGCATGCCGACCTGCTGCGCAAGGTCGCCGCGCGCTATCAGGTCGATCCGGCCACGGTGGTCGCCGTTTGGGGCGTAGAGAGCGATTACGGGCGCATCACCGGCAAGCGCCCGCTGCTGGTATCGCTGTCGACACTGTCCTGCTACGGGCGGCGCCAGTCGTTCTTCCAGGGCGAATTCATCGCCACCCTCAAGCTGCTGCAGCAGGGCGATATCCGCGACAGCGGCATCACCGGCTCCTGGGCGGGCGCCTTCGGCCAGACGCAGTTCATGCCCTCGACCTACGCGCGCATTGCCGAAGACTTCGATGGCGACGGCCACCGCGACCTGGTGGGCAGTACCGCTGATGCGCTGGCGTCTACCGCGAATTACCTGCGCAAGGCCGGCTGGCGCGAAGGTCAGGCCTGGGGCTACGAGGTGAAATTGCCGGCGGGCTTCGATGCCTCACTGGCCGGGCGCACCAAGCGCCGCGCGCTGTCGGACTGGACCAGCCGAGGTGTGAAACGCGTCGATGGCAAGGCCATCCCGAGCGTCGATTCCAAGGCGGCCATCCTGTTGCCAGCCGGAGCCAATGGCCCGGCCTTCCTGGTGCTGCGCAACTACGATGCGATCTATTCCTACAACGCGGCGGAAAGCTACGCGCTGGCCATCGCCCTGCTGTCTGACCGCCTGCGCGGCGAGCCGGGCCTGCGCACGCCCTGGCCGACCGACGATCCGGGCCTGAGCCGGGCGCAGCGCAAGGAGCTGCAGGAACTGCTGATCCAGCGCGGTTATGACATCGGCCAGCCCGACGGCATGATCGGCGACGTGACGCGCAAGGCGATCCAGCAGGAGCAGAACAAGCGCGGGCTGACGCCGGCGGATGGGCGCGCGGGGCAGAAGATTCTCAAGGCGCTCAAGGGCGGGAAATGGGGCGCCGCCTCTATTTAGCTGACCACGAGGCCCCGGCATATGCCGGGGTCTCTGCTTTCGCAGGAGCCAATCTTATCCGCGATCTCTCCTGCTCGATGTGTGCCGGTGAGCGATGTTCGCGAGCAAGCTCGCTCCTACAGTCTCACCCTCGTGCCTGGGCGGCTTTTCGTAGGAGCGAGCTTGCTCGCGAACCTGCGGGTTCAGTTGTCGCGGCAAGTTCATCGCGGACGGAGTCCGCTCCTACGTGAAGTCCTGTGTGGAGGCCTGCCCTCTCCCTAACCCTCTCCCTGAAGGGAGAGGGGACCGTTCGGTGCAGGATGAAACTTGGGTGTCAGCCGGCACGG
>NZ_JBGLYK010000216.1:0-9508 GCF_047304025.1 Pseudomonas sp. Pseusp97
GTCCGCGCTCGGGGCCGCGCGGGTGACAGGCGTCGGCGCTACGTCGGCGACCTGTGCGGAGCCGAACAGCACTTCCTCCGGCAACCCGATCACCACCGGGCCGGGCCGCCCGGACTGGGCGACGCGGAAGGCGCGGGCGACGACCTCGGGCAGGCGGCGGATATCGTCGACCTCGGTGGCCCACTTGGCCAGGCCGCCGAACATCTGCCGGTAGTCCACTTCCTGGAAGGCCTCGCGGCCCTTGAAGGCGCTTTCCACCTGGCCGATGAACAGGATCATCGGCGTCGAGTCCTGCATTGCCGTGTGCACGCCGTTGGCCGCGTGGGTAGCGCCCGGACCGCGGGTGACGAAGCAGATGCCCGGTAGGCCGGTGAGCTTGCCGTAGGCGTCGGCCATGTTCGAGGCGGCGCCTTCGTGGCGGGTGACGATGGTCTGGATACCGGCCGCATCGTGCAGGGCATCCAGCACCGGCAGGTAGCTTTCGCCGGGAATGCAGTAGACGGTATCCACGGCGTGGTGCAGCAGGGCATCGACAAGGATCTGGCCGCCGTTGCGGGCCGGAGTATCGGACATGGGCTCGGGGTTCCTCGGCAGGGGGAGCAGGGCGCAGCTGTGCGCTGATCTTCGACGAACCGGCGCGGCGATCCAAGCGAGCATTCTTCGCAAGGTCATTCCTTGGGGGAATGAACGGCGGCTTGAGGGAGGCGCACGCCAGAGCGGCCGCGACGACGAGCCGCGCTGGCAATTTTCCGGGGTTGTCTATGGTTCATGCACGGGCGCAGTCGCGTCCGCAGGACGATTTTGCTGCAAAAGGAGAACCCCCATGTCCCACGTTTCGTCCCGGGCACTGCTCGCCGGCCTGTTCGCCACCTCCAGCCTGCCCCTGTATGCCGCCCTGCCTTCGGCGCCGGGGTACATCGATGACAGCGGCTACAGCGCCGCCGCGAAAACCCGCATTCTCCCGGCGATGTTCGAGCAGAAGCTCACCAGCACGAAGTACATCGCCAAGGCCGATGACCCGCTGATCACGCTGGCCGAATCCACGGGCTTCAAGCAGACCTCCGACTACTACCAGACCCGCGCCTGGCTGCAGAAGCTGGCCGATGCCTCCGGCGGCGCCATCGCCCTCAGCGACCTGCCGGAAAACAGCGCCACTGGCGAGCCGATGCTGCTGGTGACCGCCAGCCGCGAGGCGGACAAGTCGGCGGCGGGGTTGAACAAGTCCGGCAGACCGACGATCTTCGTCGAGGCTGAAATCCACCCCGGCGAGGCCAACGGCAAGGACGCCATGTTCATGCTGCTGCGTGACATGACCACCGGCGACAAACCGCTGGCCGCTCTGCTGGACAAGGTCAACATCCTCTTCATCCCCACCGTGAACATCGATGGCGACCTGCGCCGCAGCCCCTACGGGCGGATCAACCAGAACGGCCCGCAGGTTACCGGCTGGCGCGTGAACGGCCTGAACTACAACCTCAACCGCGACTTCACCAAGCTCGACAGCGCGGAGATCCGCAACGTCGCCTCGGTGTTCAACCAGTACGACCTGAGCTTCTTCGCCGACACCCACTCCACCGATGGCGCGATGTATCCCTACGACAGCTCCTACTGCCACAACGGCAATGGTTGGTCGCCGGCTTCCAGCGAGTGGATGGACAAGGTGATGCGCGGCCCGGTGTACAAGGAGCTGGAAGGCAATGGGCATGTGGTCCACGAGTGCATCAGCTTCAACGACAACCAGGACCCGACCCAGGGCTACTACCCGTACCGCACGGACCTCGCGCGTTTCTCCAACCAGTACGGCGACATCCGCAACGTGCCCTCGATCCTCATCGAGCAGCATGCCCTGCACCCGTACGAGACCCAGGTGCTGGGCAACTACGTGATGCTCAAGGCGATGTTCCAGGTGATCGGCGACAACGCCGATTCGCTGAAACAGGCGATCTCGAAGGATCGCGAACGGCTGGCGGCGCAGAAGGAGGTGATCCTCACCTGGAAGCCGGGCGATGCACAGCACACGCCGTTCACCGTGGGCGATTACCGCTACGAGGTGTCGCCCATCACCGGCAAGAAGACCATCGTCTGGAGCAACAAGCCCAAGCAACTGAACGTGCCGGTCACCGACAACTCGGTGCCGGACCTGGTGGTGAAGCGGCCCAGGCAGTACGTGGTGCCGGTGCAGTGGAGCGAGGTGATCGCGCGCCTGAAGTCCCACGGCATCCAGATGAAGACCCTGGACAAGGCCACGCCCATCGAGGTAACCCTGTACCGCATGGACAACATCAAGCTGGCCGGCGGCTTCGAGCCTGATCGCGCCGCCACCAACGAGATTCCCGGCTACGAGGGGCACCTGCTGGTCAGCGGCGTCGGCAAGCCGTTCCAGCGCCTGCAGACCTACCCGGCAGGCTCGGTGGTGATCGACACCGACCAGCCGCTGGGCGTGCTGGCGGTCAACCTGCTGACGGCGGAAAGCCCGGACTCGTTCTGGTCCTGGGGCTTCTTCAACTCGACCCTGGTGGTAGCCGAGGAGCCGGAGGAGTACGTGATGGAGCCGATGGCGCGCAAGATGCTCGCCGAGGACCCGAAGCTGAAGGCCGAGTTCGAGCAGAAGCTCAAGGACGACAAGGCCTTCGCCAAGGACGCCCAGGCGCGCCTGCAGTGGTTCTACCAGCGCACGCCGTTTTATGACGTGAATGCCTATGTGTATCCGGTGGGCGCGGTGTACTAGCGGCTGATTGTAGGAGCGAGCTTGCTCGCGAACGGACTTGGCGCCGGGCCGTTCGCGAGCAAGCTCGCTCCTGCCGACTCTTTACGGCAGCCTTGCCGCTCGGCGACGCAGGGCGCGGTGGCGTCCGGCGAAGAACAGGCGCAGGAAGAGTTTCACCAGCGGGGCGCCGAACAGCGGTTCGACGGTGAGCTGGTCCACTACCCGGGTGCCATGGGCGCAGGGCTCCAGCGTGCGCTCGTGGCGCCAGAGGCGCATTCCGGTCATGGGCGATTCCTCGATGAAGCCTTCGCCGCTGCGCAGTTCGCGCAGGGTCAGGCGCGAGGTGCCCAGCGGGATCACGCCCAGCAGCCAGAGCCAACTGGTGAACAGCGGCTGGCCGGGCACGACCTGCAGGTCTTCGAGATTGTTGATGCCGCGGGGGATGCTCATCCACAGCAGCGGGCGCATCTCGTCGCGCAGGCAGCGCACGTCGGTGACCCAGCGCCAGGCCAGTTCGGCATCGACGCGCAGGGTGGATTCGAAGCGCAGCGAGAGGGTCATCGTCCTTCCCTGAAAATGCACAAGGCCCGCACGGGGCGGGCCTTGTGGTGACGCTTACAGACTGGCGATCTTCTCGCGCTGCTGGATCAGGTTGGTCACGGCCTGTTCGGCCTCGGCCAGCTTGGCGCGTTCCTTCTCGATCACTTCCGGCGGGGCCTTGGCGACGAAGCCCTCGTTGGACAGCTTGCCGCCCACGCGTTTGACTTCGCCTTCCAGGCGCTGGATTTCCTTGTCCAGGCGCGCCATCTCGGCAGCCTTGTCGATCAGGCCGGCCATCGGCACCAGCACCTGCAGGTCGCCGACCAGCGCGGTGGCGGACATCGGCGGCTCTTCGCCTTCGTCCAGCACGCGGATGGTCTCGAGCTTGGCCAGCTTCATCAGCAGCGGCTCGTTGTCGGCCAGACGACGGTGGTCTTCAGGGGACGCGTTGTTCAGCACCAGGTCGATGCGCTTGGCCATGGAGATGTTCATCTCGCCGCGGATCTGGCGGATGCCCAGCATCAGGGCCTTGACCCATTCGATGTCGCCTTCGGCGGCGGCGTCGATCTTCGCCTCGTCGGCGATCGGCCAGGGTTGCAGCATCAGGGTGTCACCGGACTTGCCGGCGGCGGTCTTGATGCGCTGCCAGATTTCTTCGGTGATGAACGGCATGAACGGGTGCGCCAGGCGCAGTGCGGTTTCCAGCACGCGCGCCAGGGTGCGGCGGGTGCCGCGCTGGCGCTCGATGGGTGCGTTCTCGTCCCACAGCACCGGCTTGACCAGCTCCAGGTACCAGGCGCAGTACTCGTCCCAGATGAACTCGTAGAGGGCCTGGGTGGCCAGGTCGAAGCGGAAGGCGTCCAGCTGGCGCGCGACTTCGATCTCGGTACGCTGCAGGGCGGAGATGATCCAGCGGTCCACCGAGGACAGCTCGACCGGCTCGCCGTTGACGCCGGTGTCCTTGCCATCGGTGTTCTCGATGACGAAGTTGGCGGCGTTCCACAGCTTGTTGCAGAAGTTGCGGTAGCCCTCGACGCGGCCCATGTCGAACTTGATGTCGCGACCGGTGGAAGCCAGCGAGCAGAAGGTGAAGCGCAGGGCGTCGGTGCCGTAGCTGGCGATGCCTTCGGGGAACTCGGCCTTGGTCTGCTTGGCGATCTTCTCGGCGAGCTTGGGCTGCATCATGCCGCTGGTGCGTTTCTCCAGCAGCTCGTCGAGGGTAATGCCATCGACTATGTCCAGCGGGTCGAGCACGTTGCCCTTGGACTTGGACATCTTCTGGCCCTGGCCGTCGCGTACCAGACCGTGGACGTAGACGGTCTTGAACGGGATCTGCGCGGTGCCATCGCCATTCTTGATCAGGTGCATGGTCAGCATGATCATGCGCGCAACCCAGAAGAAGATGATGTCGAAGCCGGTCACCAGCACGTCGGTGGGGTGGAAGGTCTTCAGGTATTCGGTCTGTTCCGGCCAGCCGAGGGTGGAGAAGGTCCACAGGCCCGAGCTGAACCAGGTGTCGAGGACGTCTTCGTCCTGGCGCAGGTTGGCGTCGCCCAGGTTGTGCTTGGCGCGCACTTCGGCCTCGTTGCGGCCGACGTAGACGTTGCCGGCGTCGTCGTACCAGGCCGGGATGCGGTGGCCCCACCACAGCTGACGGCTGATGCACCAGTCCTGGATGTCGCGCATCCAGCTGAAGTACATGTTCTCGTACTGCTTGGGCACGAACTGGATGCGGCCATCTTCCACGGCGGCGATGGCGGGCTCCGCCAGCGGCTTGGTGGAGACGTACCACTGGTCGGTCAGCCAGGGCTCGATGACGGTGCCGGAGCGGTCGCCCTTGGGTACTTTCAGCGCGTGGTCGTCGACCTTGTCGAGCAGGCCGAGGGCGTCGAAGTCGGCGACGATCTGCTTGCGCGCGACGAAGCGGTCGAGGCCGGCGTAGGCGGCCGGCAGGCTGGCGTCCAGGTCCGGGTTGACGCTGCCGTCGAGCTTGAACACCTGGGCGACGGCGAGGATCGCGGCGTCCTTGTCGAAGATGTTGATCAGCGGCAGGTCGTGGCGCTTGCCGACTTCATAGTCGTTGAAGTCGTGGGCCGGGGTGATCTTCACGCAGCCGGTGCCGAACTCGCGGTCGACGTAATCGTCGGCGATGATCGGGATGCGCCGGCCCACCAGCGGCAGGTCGATGAAGGTGCCGATCAGCGCGGCGTAGCGCTCGTCTTCCGGGTGCACGGCGACGGCGCTGTCACCCAGCACGGTTTCCGGGCGGGTGGTGGCAACGACCAGGTGGTCCTTGCCGTCGGCGGTCTTGTTGCCGTCGGCCAGCGGGTAGCGCAGGTGCCAGAGGTGGCCCTTCTCGTCGTGGTTCTCCACTTCGAGGTCGGAAATGGCGGTGTGGAACTTGGTGTCCCAGTTGACCAGACGCTTGCCGCGGTAGATCAGGCCGTCCTCGTGCAGGCGCACAAAGGCTTCCTTCACGGCGTTGGACAGGCCTTCGTCCATGGTGAAGCGCTCGCGCGACCAGTCCACGGAGGAGCCCAGGCGGCGAATCTGGCGGGTGATGGTGCCGCCGGACTGGTCCTTCCACTCCCAGACCTTCTCCAGGAACTTCTCGCGGCCCAGGTCGTGACGGGCGATGCCCTGCGCGGCCAGCTGGCGCTCCACCACCATCTGGGTGGCGATGCCGGCGTGGTCGGTGCCCGGCTGCCACAGGGTGTTGCGGCCCTGCATGCGGCGGTAGCGGATCAGCGCGTCCATGATGGCGTTGTTGAAGCCGTGGCCCATGTGCAGGCTGCCGGTGACGTTCGGCGGCGGGATCATGATGGTGTACGGCTCGCCGGAACCTTGCGGGGCGAAGTAGTTCTCTTTCTCCCACAGGGGGTACCAGTGGGATTCGATGGCGTGGGGCTGGTAGGTCTTGTCCATGAGCGCGGCGGGACCCTGATAAGGCTAGACGGAAAACCGCTGAGTATAACGGGTGGCGGGGAGTTCAGGCCACCGGTGTGGTGGGAGGCTTGGCTGCTGCACCGTCGTTTTAGTGAGCGTAGGAGCGGACTCCGTCCGCGATCGCGCGCGTCGGCATGGCCTCCCGTGTTTGGGCTTCTGTAGGAGCGGAGCTTCTCCGCGATGCTTTTGCTCTGGGTGTTCTGCGCCGCTTCGGCGTGCGCGCGGGTCTTGTGTTTCGCCCCCTCGGGCGACCTACTTTGCCAAACGACGCAAAGTAGGCAAAGGTCTTGCCCCGGACATCCGGTTTTTCGCCTAGGCGAAAAATTCCCTCGTTGAAACAAAGTTTCAGGGGCACGCCGCGAAGGGCCATCCCTGGCCCATCGCAGCTCTCGCGACATCCATGTCGCTCAACCCCTGAAACTCCGCTTCAACGAGGCCTCCTGAACGGGGCGTTCGGCGTGCGCGGAGGTTTCTCTGGAAGCCTTTAGAGCCGGAGCCGGAGCCGGAGCCGGCGCGGAGCGGGAGAGGTGGTGCTCTTCGTAGGAGCGGACCTTGTCCGCGAAATCCCTCGCGGCGGAAGCGAATCTTTCAGGATCACCCCGGATCATCCCGCCAACTGTAGGAGCGAGCTTGCTCGCGAACCCGTTCGAGCCCGCGTGGTGGCTGGTCGATCGCGGACAGAGTCCGCTCCTACGCAGGCGCAAACCGCCGGAGTATTCCCTGGGGCCGCCGCCATCCGCGATGGATTTCGCGGACAAGGTCCGCTCCTACCTGAAATATCGCGCGGGGGCACGCCCTCTCCCCCCGCCCTGGCTGCGCGCCCCGCTCCGAAGGGAGAGGGAGCTGTCCGTGCCGGCTGATGCCATGGATTCCTCCTGCACCGACCGGTCCCCTCTCCCTTCAGGGAGAGGGTTAGGGAGAGGGAAGTCCAAGGCACGGACTATCAAAAGAAGACAGTTGCTCCTACGCAGGCGCAAACCGCCGGAGTATTCCCTGGGGCCGCCGCCTTCCGCGAAGGATTTCGCGGACAAGGTCCGCTCCTACGAAAAGCCACGCTGCGTTGCTCAGGCTCAGGCTCAGGCTCATGCTCATGCTCATGCTCATGCTCATGCTCATGCTCATGCTCTGGCTCATGCTCTGGCTCATGCTCTGGCTGTTGCCTTTGATGTCTTCCAGAAAAACATCCGCACGCGCCGAAGTGCCCCTTTCAGGAGGCCGAAGGTGATCGGAGTTTCAGGGGCCGAGCGACATGGATGTCGCGAGAGCGTTGCCGGGCCAGGGATGGCCCGTCAACGCGGGCCCCTGAAACTCCGAGGAACCGAGGGTACTTTTCGCGAAGCGAAAAGCCGGATGGCAGGGGCGAGCCCTTTGGTTACTTTCTGGCGTTTGAGAAAGTGACTCGCCCGAGGGGGCGAAACAAAGAGTCCGCGCGCACGCCGAAGCGGCGCAGAACCCCTAAGCCGAAGCAACAGGCGGCCCTGCCGGCGCATCGCGCGCATGGCGCGCTCCTACAGAGCGGCGCTACATACCGGTGATTACCGGCAGGAAAGGGGCCCGACGAGCGCGCAGGCCCCGTTCCGGCCAGTCAGAGAATCGAGAAGTTGTAACTCGCGATCAGCCGCACCTCATCCACGTCACGCGCCGACTGTTCATAGTTGGTGCGATAGGTGGCGTTGCGCAGGCGCAGGCTCAGGTCCTTGAAGGTGCCCGCCTGGATCACGTATTTGAACTCCACATCACGCTCCCATTCCTTGCCTTCATCCCCATTGGCCAGAGCGATGTGATCGCCATTGACGTAGCGGGTCATGAAGCTCAGGCCGGGCACGCCGACGCTGCGCAGGTCGAAGTCGTAGCGCAGTTGCCAGGAGCGCTCCTGCGCATTGGCGAAGTCGTTCACCTGCACGTAGTTGGCGAGGTAGGGGTTGCTGCCGTCGAGGTAGGGCATGGAGCTGTCGCCGCTCATGCGCTGCCAGCCGGCGCTGAGGATGTGGCCGCCCTGGGCATAGGACAGCAGCAGGCTCAACGCGCGGTTGTCGATCTCGCCGGCGCGGGCCGAGCCGTCGTCGTCGCTGTCGAACCAGCGCAGGTCGGCGGTGACCTTGCCGGCACCCAGCGCCTGCTTGCCGACGACGCCGAGGTAGCGCTGGCGGTAGACGTTCGCCAGCCCGCCCTGGGCGTACTGCAGCAGGAGCTGGTCGTTGACCTGGTAATCCGCCTGGTAGGAGTCGAAGCGGTTGCCGGTGGTGTCGCAGGCGTAGCGCTTGTTCTTGCAGTTCAGCCGCACGTCCTGGGCATCGGTGGAGTCGCGCGCGGTGTAGCGCTCCAGGCGCGTGGCGGTGAGCTTGAGGTGGGCGATTTCCTCGCTGGTCAACTGCGCGCCGTGGAACATGTTGGGCAGCAGGCGACCGTCGTTGTACTTGAGCAGCGGCATGTCCGGCAGCATCGCGCCGTACTTGAACTGGGTGTGGGAGACCCGCAGCTTGCCGGTGACGCCGGCCTTGGCGTACTGGCCCGCGGAGTGGCGCGGGTCGTGGCCGCTGGAGGGCAGCAGGCCGCTGTTGCTGTCGGCGGGGCTGGAGTCGAGCTTGACGCCGAGCATGGCCAGGGCATCGATGCCGAAGCCGACTGTGCCTTCGGTGTAGCCCGACTGCAGATTGAGGATGAAGCCCTGTGCGCTTTCCTCGCGCTTGGAGGCGCCCTGCGGGTTGGACGAGCTGCCGTCGCGGAAGTCGCGGTTGAAGTAGAAGGTGCGCGATTCCAGGCGCGCGCTGCTGTCCTCCAGGAAGTCGGCGCTGGCCGGGGCGGCGATGCCGCCGAGCAGGGCGAGGGCGCCCAGGCGGGCGAGCGGGCTGGAGGAATGGGGCGAGGGCATGCGGTGACTCCGGGGGCGCTAAAAAAGCGCGCGAAGGTGTCACAGATGAGACGGTGGGTCTTTGCGACCATGGTCTAGATCGCGGGTTTTCGCGGGGAAGGCTTGTCCCTGGGGCGCCGCTCGGCAATCGGCTGAAACCTTCCCATCGGCTTCGCGTCCACCGCAGGGCATGGATAAATTCCTGGAGGTGAGCATGAAAGGCCATGGTGAAATCAGAGAGCGCCCGAGCGTTGCTCCGGAACGCTGGCCGGACAGGTCCGGCCCCGGCGACAAGCGTGGGCTGCCGGGCTACCCGCAGCGCGAGGGCCCGGCCGGAGGCTCGCGAAAGGTGGACCCGGAGCTGGGCTTCGATCCGGATTCGCCGGACGTGGCCGACCCGCAGATCGATCCGCCGCATCCGCCCCACGTTCCCCACGATGGCCCCGACCCGCAGGGCCAGCGGC
>NZ_JBGLYK010000217.1:0-9324 GCF_047304025.1 Pseudomonas sp. Pseusp97
CGGCAGGGCGGAGGCGAGCAGCTCGCGGGTGGCTTCGCGCAGCTTGCCGTGCAGGACCAGCGCGGTGTCGTCCGGGGCGATGGCGACGCTCTGCTGGGCGACGATACCGCCGGCGTCGGCGCGCTTGACCATGCGGTGCAGGGTCACGCCGGTCTCGGTCTCGCCGTTGACCAGTACCCAGTTGGCCGGTGCGCGGCCGCGGTAGCGCGGCAGCAGCGAGCCATGCAGGTTGTAGGCGCCCTTGGCGGCGCAGGCCAGCAGCTCTTCGCTGAGCAGGTGGCGGTAGTAGAAGGAGAAGATGTACTGCGGCTGCAGCTCGCGGATGCGCGCGACCCACAGCGGGTGGTTGACGTCTTCCGGGGCGTGCACCGGGATGCCCAGGCGCGCGCAGAGCTGCGCCACCGAGCCGTAGAAGCGGTTTTCCTTGGGATCGTCGGCGTGGGTGAAGACGGCGTCGATCTGGTAACCGGCGGCGAGCAGTGCCTCGATGCCGGCGCAGCCGAAGTCGTGATAGGCGAAGACGATGGTCTGCTGGGTCATGGCTGGATGGACTCGAAGGAAGGGGAGGAAGTGGTGATCTGGGCGTGCGCCGTCTCGGTGCGGACGATGCGCTCGATGAAGAAGCGGGGGCGGGCGCGCACGTCGTTGTACATGCGCCCCAGGTACTCGCCGAGCAGCCCCATGCCGACCAGCTGCACGCCGGTGAACATGAACAGCACGGCGAACAGCACGAACACGCCATGGCCGGCCCAGGCGGCGCCGAACAGCAGGCGCAGCACCAGCAGCATCAGCGCGAAGGCGAAGCCGGCGACCGCCATGCCGCCGCCAACGAAGGACAGCAGGCGCAGCGGCGAGGTGGTCATGCAGGTGACCAGGTCGAACATCAGGTTGATCAGGCGCAGGAAGTCGTACTTCGACTCGCCGTGCTCGCGCTCGGCGTGGGCGACCAGGATCTCGCTGGTGTGGCGGGCGAAGCTGTTGGCCAGGATCGGGATGAAGGTGCTGCGCTCGCGGCAGGCCAGCATCGCCTTGACGATGCTCGAGCGATAGGCGCGCAGCATGCAGCCGTAGTCGTTCATCGCCACGCCGGTGGAACGCTGCACGGCGAGGTTGATCAGCTTCGACGGCCAGCGGCGCAGGGCGGAATCCTGGCGTTGCTGGCGCACGCTGCCGACCACGTCGTAGCCCTTGGCGGCTTCGGCGACCAGCCGCGGGATTTCTTCCGGCGGGTTCTGCAGGTCGGCGTCGAGGGTGATCACCAGGTCGCCCTGGCACTGCTCGAAGCCGGCCATGATCGCCGCGTGCTGGCCGTAGTTGCGGTTGAGGATGACCGCCACCACGTGGCTGCCCGGCGCCTGCGCGGCTTCCTGCAGCAGGTCGGCGGAGCTGTCGCGGCTGCCGTCGTCGATCAGCACGATCTCGTAGTCGCGGCCCAACTGTTCGCAGGCGGCGGTGGTGCGGCGCAGCAGCTCGGGCAGGCTGGCCTCTTCGTTGTACACCGGGATGACGATGGACACACGGTGGATCGGATAGGGTTTCACGGTGGCGTTACCGAAGCAGGGTTTCGATGGCGTCGACCACACGGTCCTGGTCGGCCTGGGTCATGTCGGGGAACAGCGGGATGGAGACGATCCGCGAGGAGTTCCACTCGGTGTTGGGCAGTTGCACGTGCGGGTAGCGCTGGCGGTAGTAGCTGTGCAGGTGGCTGCCGATGAAGTGGATGCCGCTGCCGATGCCGCGCTGCTGCAGGCCCTGCATGAAGGCTTCGCGGTCGATGCCGCAGCGTTCTTCGTCGATGCGCAGGACGTACAGGTGCCAGGCGTGGTGCTGCGGGTAGTCCGGCACTTTCAGCGGCTGCACGGGCAGGTGTGCCAGGCGCTCGGCGTAGCCGGCGGCCAGTTCGGCGCGGCGGGCGTTGATCGCTTCGAGCTTGGGCAGCTGGACCAGGGCGATGGCGGCGTTGATGTCGGTGAGGTTGTACTTGAAGCCGGGCTCCACCACCTGCGCCTGCGGCTTGCGGCCATGGGTCAGGCGGTCGTAGGCGTCGACGCCCAGGCCATGGAACTTCAGGGTGCGCACGCGGTTGGCCAGGACTTCGTCATCGCTGACGAACATGGCGCCTTCGGCGCAGGTGAGGTTCTTGATGGCGTGGAAGGAGAAGATCGCGGTGCCGCGCTGGCCCACCGGGCGGCCGCGGTAGAAGGTGCCGGCGGCATGGGCGGCGTCCTCGATCACGGGGATGCCGTGGCGCAGCGCGAGCTCGTCGATCGGGTCCATGTCGCAGGCTGCGCCGGCGTAGTGCACCGGGATGATGGCGCGGGTGCGCGGGGTGATCGCGGCCTCGATGCGCGCGGCGTCGGTCATCAGGGTGTCGCGGTCGACATCGACGAACACCGGCGTGGCGCCCAGCAGGCTGATCATGTTGACGGTGGACACCCAGGTCTGCGACGGGGTGATCACCTCGTCGCCCGGGCCGATGCCCAGGGCCAGCAGCGCCAGGTGCATGCCGCCGGTGGCGGAGGACAGCGCCACGGCGTGGCGGCAGCCGATCGACTGGGCGAAGCGTTGTTCCAGTTCGGCGTTCTTCGGCCCGGTGGTGATCCAGCCCGAGCGCAGGACTTCATTGACTGCCTGGATCTCCTCCTCGCCGATGCTCGGGCGGGAGAAGGGGAGGAAGGGCATTTCCATGTGGTGTTCCAAAGGCCGTCACGGCTCTGTCAGGGGGTGAGAGAACGCTACGGGGGAGATCGTTAAGAAGCCGTTAAGTGGATGTCGTGATTCCGTTCGTCGGTCGAACTTGCGACACGCAGCATCCGAAGAACGGACGAGAGGTGCAGGAACGGTCTGAAAACGACATGGAGGGTGTCGGAAAACGCTGTTGAACACTCGTTCATCCTTGGCTATGGTGGCCCAACGCTCCTGCAGAACCCTTCTGCAGGACATTCCGTCATTCGGATGAGGCCCTTGCATGCGTTATTCGTCGCTTGTGGACAGGATGGTCGGACCCGGCGTTGCCGCCTGGGACATTCACTACGCCGCCATCGCCGCCCAGCGAGCCGGCCGCGACGTGATTGTGCTCAGCGTCGGCGACCCCGATTTCGCTACTCCGGACTTCATCACCGATGCCGCCGTTTCCGCCTTGCGCGACGGCGACACCCATTACAGTGATGTAGCTGGCAAACCCTCACTGCGCCAGGCGATTGCCGAATTGCACCAACGGCGTTTCGGCCAGAAGGTCGGTGCTGGAAATGTCATAGTCGTCGCCGGTGCGCAGAACGGCTTGTTCGCCGCCGCGATGTGCCTGCTGGAGAGGGGTGACGAGGTCATCACCTTCGACCCGGTGTACGTCACCTACGAAGCCACGCTGAAAGCCACCGGCGCCGTGCTGGTCGGGGTTCCGACCCGCCCGGAGAACGGCTTCCGCCCGCTGGCCGCCGATATCGCCGCCGCTATTACCCCGCGCACCCAGGCGATCTTCCTCGCCAACCCGAGCAACCCCACCGGCGTCGTGCTCAGCCATGACGAGTTGCTGGCGATCGCCGAGCTGGCCGCGGCCCACGACCTCTGGGTGGTGGTGGACGAGGTTTACGAAGGGTTGACCTTCGAGCGTGAACACCTGAGTTTTGCCGCGCTGCCAGGTATGGCAGAGCGCACCCTGAGCATCGGCAGCCTGTCGAAGTCGCATGCCATGACCGGCTGGCGCGCCGGCTGGATAGTCGCCAACGAAACGCTGGTCGGACACCTGGAAAACCTTGCGCTGAACATGTTCTACGGCCTGCCGGGGTTCGTGCAGGAAGCCGCGCTGGCGGCGGTGGAGCGTCACGACGAGGTGGTGGCGACGATGCGCGAGATCTACCGCCGTCGCCGCGACCTGGTGGTGGCCGCGCTGAGCGATTGCCCGCGGTTGAAGGTGCTGTCGCCCGAGGCCGGCATGTTCGTCATGGTCGACGTGCGCGAGACCGGCCTCAGTTCGCTGGACTTCTCCTGGCAACTGTTCCATGCCACCGGTGTCTCGGTGCTCGACGCGGCGGCCTTCGGCCCGCAGGCGCAGGGCTTCGTGCGGCTGTCGTTCGGCCTGAGCGACGAGAGCATGGCGGAGGCTTGTGCGCGGATCATCCGGTTTGTCGAATCCCTCCCCGTCAAAGCAGCACCTGTAGGAGCGAGCTTGCTCGCGAACGCTCTTGATGTTTCCGGTGTGGAGGCAGGTTCGCGAGCAAGCTCGCTCCTACAAGAGCCGACGCAACCTGCGAGCAAACCGGTCATCGAAGTGCGCGATATCCACAAGCGTTTCGGCGATTTCGAAGTGCTCAAGGGCGTGTCGCTGTCGGCCTGCGAGGGCGAGGTGATTTCGCTGATCGGCGCCAGCGGCTCGGGCAAGAGCACCCTGCTGCGCTGCATCAACATGCTGGAGATTCCCAACCAGGGCTCGGTCACGGTCAACGGCGAGACCATCGCGCTGGCGCAGAACCGCCACGGCGAGCCAATGGTGGCCGACCAGAAGCAGCTCACCCGCATCCGCTCGCAGCTGGGCATGGTGTTCCAGAGCTTCAACCTGTGGCCGCACCGCACCGTGCTGGAAAACCTGATCGAGGCGCCGACCTTCGTCCTCCACGAGAGCAAGGCCGAGGCCCGCGAGCGCGCCGAGGCGCTGCTGGAACGCGTCGGCCTGGCCGAGAAGCGCCACGAATATCCGGCGTTCCTCTCCGGCGGCCAGCAGCAGCGCGTGGCCATCGCCCGCGCGCTGGCCGTGCGGCCGAAAGTGATGCTGTTCGACGAGCCGACCTCGGCGCTCGACCCGGAGCTGGTGGGCGAGGTGCTGAAAGTGATCCGTTCGCTGGCCGAAGAGGGTCGGACCATGATCCTGGTCACCCACGAGATGGCTTTCGCCCGCGACGTTTCCAGTCACGTGGCGTTTCTCCACAAGGGCCTGATCGAGGAAGAGGGCACCGCCGAGGAGGTCTTCTCGCGGCCGCGCAGCGAGCGCTGCCGGCAGTTCGTCAACGCGCACCAGAATCGCTGACCGATGCCGCGCTGTCGGCGCATCGATGAGCGTGACCCAACACCAAATAAAACAATGCAGGGGATCACGATGAACAAGAAAGCTCTGTGCAATCTGATGGTGGGCGCGGCGATGCTGATGGCCGGCGTGGCGAGCGCCCAGGCCGAGACGATCCGCTTCGCCCTGGCCGCCGAACCCTATCCGCCGTTCTCGCAGAAGCAGCCCGATGGCAGCTGGGTCGGCTTCGAACCGGACCTCATCCGCAAGGTCTGCACCGAGATGAAGGCGACCTGCGAGATCGACGAGGTGGCCTGGGACGGCATCATCCCGGCACTGCTGGCGAAGAAGATCGACGTGATCTTCAACTCGCTGTCGATCACCGAGGAGCGCGAGAAGCAGATCGCCTTCAGCCGCCCCTACTACGACACCCCGGTGGCCGTCGCGGCGCCGCAGGCGGTGGATGTGCAGATCAGCCCCGAGGGCCTGAAGGGCAAGACCATCGGCGTGCAGATATCCACCGTCAGCTCCAACTACCTGAAGAAGTACTACGAGAAGATCGCCGACGTGCGCTACTACGACACCCAGGACTCGGTGAACGCCGACCTGGTGGCCGGGCGCATCGACCTGATGATGGCCGACGGCATCGCCGTGGCGTCCTTCGTCAAGTCGCCGGACGCCCAGGCGGCCGGCATCGTCAACAAGGGCGAGGTGAAGTACGACCCGATCTTCGGTCGTGGCGTCGGCGCCGGCCTGCGCAAGGACGACACCGCGCTGAAGGCGAAGATGGACGAGGCCATCGGCAAGCTGCTCGCCAGCGACGACTACAAGGCGCTGTCGGACAAGTACTTCGGCATGAGCGTCGCGCCCAAGCAGTAACGCAGGTCCGAGCCTGCCCCGTGCCCGCTGCGGGCACGGGATGACCCTGAGCCTCCCATCCTGGAGACGGCCATGCAAAGCATCTTCGACCTGATCGGCTTCGGTCCCACCGGCTGGGGCCCGGCCCTGCTCAAGGGGCTGCTGGTCACCCTGCAGATTTCCGTCGGCGCCTTCCTGGTCGGCCTGCTCATCGGCCTGGCTGCCGCCAGCGCCAAGATCAGCGGGCCACGTCCGCTGGCGATGCTCGCCCGCGGCTACACCACGCTGTGCCGGGCGGTGCCGGAACTGCTGCTGATCCTGCTGCTGTTCTACGTCGGCTCCATGGGCCTGAACCAGTTCTTCGAGTGGCTCGGCTACGGCCAGGTGAAGCTCAACGGCATGATGGTGGCCATCGTCGTGCTCGGCCTGGTGCAGGGCGCCTATGCCTCGGAGATCTTCCGCGGCGCCATCCAGTCGATTCCATTCGGCCAGATCGAAGCGGCCCGCGCCTACGGCATGCACGGCTTCGGCCTGTTCCGCCGGGTGACCCTGCCGATGATGGCGCCCAACGCGCTGGCCGGCATGGCCAACCTTTGGGTCAACCTGATCAAGGACAGCGCGCTGATCAGCGTGGTCGGCACCAACGAGCTGCTCTACACGGCCAAGCAGGCCGCCGGCTCGACCCGCCACTACCTGACCTTCTACCTCACCGCGGCGGCGCTGTACTACGTGCTCACCGTGCTTTCCAACCTGTTCGCGGGCTACCTGGAGCGGCGCTTCCGCCGCTGGATTCCGGCGGTATGAACGAGGCGCGGCGATGAACGAACACTGGCTATTCGTCTACGGTGCCCTGCTGCTCAAGGGCCTGGGCACCACCCTGGTGATACTGCTGATTTCCGCCTCGCTGGGCTTCGTGCTGGCGCTGGGCGTGGCGCTGGCGCGGATGTCGCGCAACTTCCTGGTCGCGCGCCTGGCGCTGGCCTACACCAGCGTGATTCGCGGCACGCCGCTGCTGGTGCAGATCTACATCTTCTACTACGGCCTGGGCAGCCTGTTCGCGCAGTTCCCGCTGATCCGCGGCAGCTTCCTCTGGCCGTACCTTCGCGATGGCTTCTGGTACATCGTCATCGCGCTGGTCCTCTCGGTCGGCGCCTATGTCGGCGAGGTGGTTCGCGGCGGCCTGAAGGCGGTGCCGCGCGGCGAGCTGGAGGCGGCTTCGGCGTTCGGCATGAACCGCACGCTGGTGCTCTACCGCGTGTGGCTGCCGCGGGCGATCCGCCTGCTGCTGCCGACCCTGGCGGGGGAGAGCGTGATGCTGCTCAAGTCCACCGCGCTGGCCTCCACCATCGCCGTGGTCGATCTGCTCGGCGCCGCCAACGTGGTGCGGGCGCAGACCTTCCAGGTCTACCAGCCGTTGCTGCTGGTGGCAGCGATCTACATCTGCCTGACCTTCATCATCGAGGCGCTGTTCGCCGTGCTGGAGCGCACCACTCCGGTTCGCCGCGAGGCGCAGAAAACGACGCAGCGTTCATGGCTGGCCAAGCGCCGTGCGAGGACGGCAGTCTGAGATTTCATGGCTCGCCTGCCATTACTCAGGCATAGGCGCCGCGGCGCAGTCCTTCCACCCAGCAGCGGCTGAGTTCCAGGCCATCGGCGGCGCTGAAGTTGGTCGGGTTCAGGCACCACTCCAGCCACAGGCCGTCGAGCATGGCGGAGAGTCCGATGGCAGCCAGGCGCGGGCGCGCCACGTTGAAGCCTTCGGCGCTGGCGAGTTCGCTGATGAGTTTTTCCAGGATCGCGAGGTAACTGTGGTAGCCGCGCTCGTGCGCCGCGTTCACCGGCGGCGAGTGGCGGATCAGGCTCCAGAACACTACCCAGGGGCTGAGCAGGTCGGGGTCCAGCACCTGGGGCGAGAACGAGCCGGTGAGGAAGGCTTCCATGCGCGCGGCGGGGTCGTTGCCGACCGCGTCGACCTGCTGGTAGAGCGCCTGGGTGACCTCGCTGGCGAGGGTTTCGTAGGCCTGGGCGACCAGCGCGTCGATGCTGCCGAAATGATGGTTCACCAGGCCCACGGCGACGCCGGCTTCCTTGGCGATGCGGCGCACCGAGATGCCCGCGTGGCCATCGGCGACCAGGCACTTGAGGCAGGCGCGCACGAGATGATCGCGACGTTCCTCGGGTGTGGCGCGCTGGGCTTTCTGGCGGGGGATATCCAAAGGGCGGGCGTCCTGTATTGCGTGGTGCCGCGAGCGGCGAACGGTTTCGATACTAGGAGGCGACGAGGAAGATTTCCACGGGCCTTTCGGACAGAGAGCAGACAGGGGAGAGAGGACAGATGATCGAGGACGTATCTTTCAGCGTGCCCGGCGATTCCGGTGCCGGGCTGCGCGTGCCCGCCTGGCGTATCGATGCGGGCAGGCCGGGGCCGAGAGTGCACCTGCAGGCCGGTGTGCACGCCGACGAAATCGCCGGAATGCTGGTGCTCCACGAACTGCTGCCGCGTCTTCGTGATGCCGCTGAACGTGGTGGGCTCAACGGCAGCGTGACGGTGGTGCCGCAGGCCAATCCCATCGGCATCGGGCAGTTCCGCCAGGGACGGATTCTCGGTCGGAACCACGACGCGACCTCGCGCAACTTCAATCGTGGCTTCATCGCCTCGGCGGCCGCGGGCGGCACCCTGGACAACCTGACGCTGTGGCAGAAACGCCTGGCCGAACTGGCCGCTCCGGCGGACATAGTGCTCGATCTGCACACCGACGACGAGGCGCTGCAATACCTGTACGTCCATGAGTGCTTCTGGCCTGCCGCGCAGGACCTCGCCGCGGCCCTGCGCGCAGAGCTGGCGATCATCTGGGAAGGTGATGGCGATGGTGCGTTCGAAGAGGTCGTGATCGCCCCTTGGCTGGCCGAACAACGCTTCGAGGGGCGCCTGGTGGCGACGGTCGAATTGCGTGGACAGGGCGATGTGAGCGATGCGCTGGCGCAGCAGGATGCCGATGGCCTCTACCGCTTCCTCGGGGCCCGTGGAGTGGTTAGCGACGCGGCGCCGTTGCCGGAGTGGAAGGGCGTCGCCACGCCGATGGGCTTCATGGAAACCGTGTTCGCCCCGGCGGCGGGCGTGCTGGTTTTCGAGCGGGAGCTGGGCGAGTGGGTCGAGGCAGGCGAGCGCTTCGCGCGCATCATCGCGCGTCCCGGTGACGCCAGCAGCGAACATATCCTGCGCGCTCCGCAGGGCGGGCTGCTCGCCACGCGCTATCGAGACCGCTTGATCCCGCAAGGCGCCATTGCCGCCAAGCTGACTGGCAGCACGACGTCCAGTACCTGGAGCTCCGGTGCGTTAGATCCTTGAGTGAGCGCTTTTCGTAGGAGCGGGGGGGGGGGGGGGGCCCGCCCCCCCCCCCCGGGCGCGGGGGGGCGGGGGCGCCGCGGGCGGGCGCAGGGGGGGGTGGTGGGAGGGGAGGGGCGAGGGG
>NZ_JBGLYK010000218.1:0-9320 GCF_047304025.1 Pseudomonas sp. Pseusp97
GTACGCATGCGCATGGCGGAAACCAACCGCCTGCTGGCCGCCCTGGCCGATTTCGACCGCCCGGTGGTCGCGCTGGTGGACGGCGTGGCCTACGGCGCCGGTTTCAGCCTGGCGCTGGCCGCCGACTTCGTCATCGCCACCGAGCGCGCGCGCTTCTGCATGGCCTTCGCCCGTATCGGCCTGGTGCCGGACCTGGCCGCGTCCTGGCTGCTGCCGCGCCTGGTGGGCATGCAGCGCGCCCGCGAGATCATCTATTCCGCCCGCGAGATCGGCGCCGCCGAAGCGGTACAGCTGGGCATCGCCCTGGAAAGCCATGCAGGCGAACGCGCCAGCGAGCGCGCCGAGGAACTGGCCCGCGCGCTGGCCCGGATGTCGCCCCCGGCCTTCGCCATGAGCAAGCGCCTGCTGGCCCGCAGCTTCGAGAACGACCTGGCCACCCAGCTCGACGCCGAAGCGGCTGCCCAGGCCGTGGCGCTGACCTCCGGCTATGTGAAGGAGGCTTCGGCGCGCTTCATGCGCAAGGAAACCCCGCTGTACCAGTGGCCGACCCGGCGCGACGACGAATAACCAGAAGAGTCCATCAGGAGACCCCCATGACCCAGACCAGCCCCGGCACCGCCATCCGCGCCGTGCTCGACCGCCAGCGCGCCGCGCACCTTTCCAGCGAACCGATGAGCGCCGAACGACGCATCGAGCTGATTGACCGCGCCATCGGCCTGCTGGTCGATCACCAGGAGGAAATCGTCGAAGCGGTGCGCGCCGACTTCGGCCAGCGCAGCGACGACTTCTCCCGCGTGGTGGAAGTGCTCTCGCCGCTGATGAGCCTGAAGCAGACCAAGGCCCAGCTCGCCGGCTGGATGCAGCCCGAACCGCGCCACTGCGAGCGCGGCGAAGCCTGGGTGGAGTACCAGCCGCTGGGCGTGGTGGGCATCGTCACGCCGTGGAACTTCCCGGTGAACATGGTCTTCACCGGCCTCGCCGGCGTGCTGGCCGCCGGTAACCGGGCGATCATCAAGCCCTCGGAATTCACCCCGCACAGCTCGGAACTGATCGCCCGGATGATCGCCTCGGTGTTCGCCGAGGACGAAGTCGCGGTGATCACCGGCGGGCCGGAAGTCGGCCAGGCGTTCTGCGCCCAGCCCTTCGACCACCTGCTGTTCACCGGCGCCACCAGCATCGGCCGCCAGGTAATGCGTGCCGCCGCCGAGAACCTGGTGCCGGTGACCCTGGAGCTGGGCGGCAAGTCGCCGACCATCATTTCCCGCTCCGCCGACTTCCAGGCCGCGGTGCAGAAGATCATCGCCGGCAAGCTGCACAACGCCGGGCAGATCTGCCTGGCGCCGGACTACGTGTTCGTCCCCGAGGAATCGCTGGACGACTTCATCGCCAGCGCCCGCGAAGTGATCGCGCGCTTCTACCCGAGCCTGCGCGACAACCCCGACTACACCTCGGTGATCAACGTTCGCCACCAGCAGCGCCTGCAGGGTTACCTGGACGAAGCGCGCGCGGCGGGCGTGGAGCTGATCGAGCTGAACCCGGCCGGCGAGGACTTCGCCGCGCAAGCCGGGCACAAACTGGCGCCGACTCTGCTGCGCAATCCCGGTGACGAGCTGAAGGTGATGCAGGACGAGATCTTCGGCCCGTTGTTGCCGATCAAGCCGTACAAGGACATCGGCGAGGTGATCGCCTACATCAACGCCCACCCGCGACCCCTGGGCCTGTACTACTTCGGCAGCGATGCCGACGAGCAGGCGCTGGTGCTGCGCCGCACCACGTCCGGCGGGGTGACCATCAACGACGTGATCAAGCACGTTGGCGTCGAGAGCCTGCCATTCGGCGGCGTCGGTCCTTCTGGCATGGGCGCTTACCACGGCCGCGACGGCTTCCGCACCTTCAGCCATGCCAAGGCGGTGTTCAAACCAGCCGACGGCCCGGACCTTATGCGCCCGCCCTACGTCGAACCGCTGCGCCAGGCCGTCGCCGCGATGATCACCCGCTGAGGAGCCGCCATGAAAGCCGCTGTACTGCGCCAACCGGGCACGCCGCTGACCATCGAGGAGGTTGCCATCGGCAAGCCCGGCCCGCGCGAGGTGCTGATCCGCACCCGCGCCGTCGGCCTGTGCCATTCCGACCTGCACTTCATCGAGGGCGCCTATCCCTGGCCGATGCCGGTGATCCTCGGCCACGAGGCCGCCGGCGTCGTCGAGCAGGTGGGCTCCGAGGTGCGCTCGGTAAAGCCGGGCGACCACGTCGTCACCTGCCTTTCGGCCTTCTGCGGGCATTGCTCGCACTGCGTTTCCGGGCACCTGTCGCTTTGCGTGTCGCCGGAAACCAAACGTGGCAAGAACGATGAGCCGCGCCTGAGCGAGGTCACCAGCCTCAAGCCGGTGAACCAGTTCATGAACCTCTCGGCCTTCGCCGAGCAGATGCTGGTGCATGAGAACGCCTGCGTCGCCATCCGCCGCGACATGCCGCTGGACCGAGCTGCCGTGCTCGGTTGTGCGGTGATCACCGGCACTGGCGCGGTATTCAACACCGCCCAGGTGCGGCCGGGCGAGACCGTGGCGGTGATCGGCTGCGGCGGCATCGGCCTCTCCACCATCAATGGCGCGGCGCTGGCCGGGGCAGGGCGGATCATCGCCATCGACCGGCTGGATTCCAAGCTGGAACTGGCGAAGACCTTCGGCGCCACCGACGTGATCAATGCCGCCGACGGCGATGCCGTGCAACAGGTGCTGGAACTGACCCGTGGCGGTGTGCAGCACGCCTTCGAATGCATCGGCCTGAAGCAGACCGCCGAGCAGGCCTTCGCCATGCTCGCGCGCGGCGGCAGCGCCACTGTTATCGGCATGATCAAGCCCGGCGTGAAACTGGAGCTGAGCGGGCTGGACTTCCTTGCCGAGCGGCGCATCCAGGGCTCGTTCATGGGCTCCAACCGCTTCCCGGTGGACCTGCCGCGGCTGGTGGACTTCTACCTGCAGGGCCGGCTGAAGCTGGACGAGCTGATTTCCCAGCGCATCGGCCTGGACCAGATCAACCAGGGCTTCGACGAGCTGCGCCGGGGCGAACTGGCGCGCTCGGTCATCGTCTTCGACCAGTGAATCGCGGAGAACCGACATGAAGACACGCATTACCGAACTGCTCGGCATCCGCTACCCGATCATCCAGGGCGGCATGATGTGGGTGGGCCGCGCCGAGATGGCCGCCGCCGTTTCCAATGCCGGCGGGCTGGGCATCCTCACCGCGCTGACGCAGCCGACCCCGGAGGCGCTGGGCGAGGAAATCGAGCGCTGCCGAACCCTTACCGACAAACCCTTCGGCGTAAACCTGACGCTGCTGCCGTCGATCAACCCGCCGCCCTATGAGCAGTACCTCGACGTGATCATCGCCAGCGGCGTGAAGGTGCTGGAGACCGCCGGCAACAACCCCGGCGAGTACATCGCCCGCGCCAAGGCCGCCGGGATGACGGTAATCCACAAGTGCGTGGCCGTGCGCCACGCGCTGAAGGCGCAAAGCCTGGGAGTGGACGCCGTGTCCATCGACGGTTTCGAGTGCGCCGGGCATCCCGGCGAGGACGACGTGCCCGGCCTGGTGCTGATCCCGCTGGCGGCGCGCCGCCTGCAGGTGCCGGTGATCGCTTCCGGCGGCATCGCCGATGGCGAAGGCATGGCCGCCGCGCTGGCCCTGGGCGCCGAAGGGGTGAACATGGGCACGCGTTTCTGCGCCACCGTGGAGGCGCCGATCCACGACAACATCAAGCGCGCGCTGGTGGGCGCCACCGAGCGCGACACCCGGCTGATCTTCCGCACCCTGCACAACACCGCGCGGGTGCTGCGCAACCCGATCTCCGAAGAAGTGGTGAGCATCGAGAAGCGCGGCGGTGCGCAGTTCGAGGACATCCGCCACCTGGTGGCGGGCGCCCGTGGTCGCGCGGCGCTGGAGAGCGGCGAAGCGGACGACGGCATAGTCACTGCCGGACAGTGCGTCGGCCTGATCGACGACATCCCCAGCTGCGCGGAACTGCTCGAACGCATGGTCCGCGAGTGCCGTGCCAGCCTGCAGCGTGCCCAGCGTTACGCGGGGAGCGAAGCATGAGTGCCAGCGATTTCATCGAAGAGGCGGGCGCCGTCCCCGCTGGTTTCCAGCCCATGTCGCGCCCGGGCTTCGTCAACAACTGCCGCGGCGTGTATGTGAACCTGGAGCGCCGCGTGGTCGCCGCGCGAATCCTCGAGGAACACCTGAACCCACTGGGCATCGCCCACGGCGGTTTCCTCGCCACCCTGGCCGACACCGGCTTCGGCACGGCGATCAAGCTCACCGCCGGCAGCGAGCTGCCGCCGGCCACCATCAATCTCGACATGGACTACCTGAGCCCGGCGCTGCCGGGGCGCTGGATCGAGGTCCGGGTGCAGATCCACAAGCTCGGCCGCAGCATCAGCGTGGCCAGCTGCGACCTGCTCGACGGCGACAAGCTGGTGGCGCGCGGCAAGGGCACCTTCATCAACAACACGCGCAGCCTGCACGGCCGCGCCGATTCGCAATGAGGCAGGAGCCAGCCATGGCCGAGACTTCCCCAGCCGCCGCGCCCGTCGGGCCGGAGGCGCAGTACCAGCGGTTCCTCCAGCAGGGCCGCTTCATGATCCAGCGCAGCGCTTCCACGGGCCGCCATGTGTTCTACCCGCGCGTGGCCGTCCCCGGCAGCGGCGAGACCGACCTGGAGTGGGTCGAGGCCGCCGGCACCGGGCGCATCTACGCCATCACCGTGAACCGCTCGCGCAACGCCAGCCATAACGTGGCGCTGATCGATCTCGACGAAGGCGTGCGCATGATGTCGCGCATCGAGGGCCGGGAAACCGCGCCCATCGGTAGCCGCGTGAGGGCGCGGGTGATCGAGGAGGACGGGCAGGCGCTCGTGGTGTTCGACGTGATCGACGAGGTGCAGGCATGAATTCGTCTATTCGCGGCAAGACCGCCATCGTCGGCATCGGCAGCGCCGGGATCGGCGAAGCCCACGGCTTCAGCGCCATGGAACTGCTCGGCCAGGCGTCGCTGAAGGCCATCGCCGATGCCGGACTGAAGCTCTCCGATGTCGATGCGGTGTTCTCCGCCACCAGCTCCCATGCCTTCCCCACGCTGTCGGTGTGCGAGTACCTGGGGATCAAACCGAAGTTCGTCGATGGCACCAACGTCGGCGGTTCCAGCTTCGAGTGGCACCTGCTGCAAGCCACCCTGGCGCTGCAGGCCGGCCTGTGCGACGTGGCGCTGATCTGCTACGGCTCCAACCAGCGCACTGCCGGCGGCAAGCTGGTGTCGATGAGCGAGCCGCAGTGGCACGAGACGCCCTACAAGCCGCGCCATCCGATCACCTCCTATGCGCTGGCGGCCAGCCGGCACATGCACCAGTACGGCACCACCCGCGAGCAACTGGCGGAAGTGGCACTGGCCGCACGCGGCTGGGCCAACCTCAACCCGGAAGCCTTCGCCCGTGGCCCGCTGAGCATGGACGACGTGCTGGCCGCGCGGATGGTCAGCGACCCGCTGAGCGCCGCCGATTGCTGCCTGGTGACCGATGGCGCCGGCGCCTGCATCATGGTACGCGCCGACCGCGCCCGCGACCTGCCGAACAAGCCGGCGTACTTCCTCGGCGCCGGCGGCGCGCAGTGGCACCGCTCTGTGGTGTGCATGCCGGACCTGACCGTCACCGCCGCCTCGGAAAGCGGCCCGCGCGCCATGCAGATGGCCGGCGTGAGCCATGCCGACATCGACCTGGTGATGCTCTACGACGCCTTCACCATCAACACCATCCTGTTCCTCGAGGACCTTGGCTTCTGCCCGAAAGGCGAGGGCGGACGCTTCGTCCAGGGCGGGCGCATCGCCCCCGGCGGCGAACTGGCGGTGAACACCAATGGCGGCGGCCTGTCGTGCGTGCATCCGGGGATGTACGGGATGTTCCTGATCCTCGAAGCGGTGACGCAGATCCGCGGCCAGGCCGGGGAGCGGCAGTTGCAGAAGGCCGATATCGCTCTGCTGCATGGCAATGGCGGCACCTTGTCCAGCCAAGTGACGGCGTTCCTCGGGAGTGAAGCGGCGCTTTAACGCACCTGTAGGAGCGAGCTTGCTCGCGAACCGATTTTCCGGATGCATTGGTGTGGCCGGTAACCACCTGTTCGCGAGCAAGCTCGCTCCTACGAAAGGCCGCGCAGCTCCGGTGTATCGGCGCAGAACTGCGAACGGCCACGCCCTCGTAGGAGCGGACCTTGTCCGCGAAGGGTGGGTTTGGCACGTCCTGTCAGGATTTCGCGGATAAGATCCGCTCCTACGAGAGCCCCTATGCCCACGGGGAAATGACCCTGTAGGAGCGAGCTTGCTCGCGAACCCGAATTTCCGGATGCGTTGGTGTGGCCGGTAACACCTGTTCGCGAGCAAGCTCGCTCCTACGAATGGCCGCGCCGTTCCGGTGTATCGGCGTAGCACTGCGAACGGCCGCGCTCTCGTAGGAGCGGACCTTGTCCGCGAAGGGTAGGTTTGGCACGTCCTGTCAGGATTTCGCGGATAAGATCCGCTCCTACGAGAGCCCCTGTGCCCACGGGGAAATGACCCCGTAAAGAAACAAAAGCGAAAGCCCGCCCGGCCCACACCGCGCGGGCTTTCTGCTTTTTCACCGTCCAGAAAATCCCCTCCGAAATTGGTCCGAACGAACTACAGCCAGCCCCGCGGCGCATCCCGATACTCGACCGCAGTACCCAACCCGTCGCCCAGCGCGACGCACAAGAACAACAGGTCTGAGGAACGCCTCGATGGACATCCATTACACGCCCGATGAGCTGGCCTTCCGCGAGGAAGTGCGGGCCTTCCTGCGCGACAAGCTGCCGGCGGAACTGGCCGCCAAGGTCAAGCTTGGCAAGCGCCTCTCCAAGGAAGACAACGTCTTCTGGATGCGCACCCTGAACGATCGGGGCTGGCACGTTTCGCTGTGGCCGGTGGAGTACGGCGGCACTGGCTGGAGCGTGGTGCAGAAGTACATCTTCGAGGAAGAGTGCGCGATCTCCGGCGCACCGCGCGTGCTGCCGTTCGGCGCGGTGATGGTCGGCCCGGTGATCATCAACTTCGGCACCGAGGAGCAGAAGGCCTACTTCCTGCCGCGCATCCTCGACATGACCGATTGGTGGGCCCAGGGCTATTCCGAGCCGGGCTCCGGCTCCGACCTGGCCAGCCTGAAGACCCGCGCCGTGCGCGAAGGCGAGCACTACATCGTCAACGGCCAGAAGACCTGGACCACCATGGGCCAGCATGCCGACTGGATCTTCTGCCTGGTGCGCACCGACCCGCAGGCCAAGGCCCAGCGCGGCATCAGCTTCCTGCTGATCGACATGAAATCCCCCGGTATCACCGTGCGTCCGATCATCACCCTGGACGGCGAACACGAGGTCAACGAAGTCTTCTTCGACAACGTCAAGGTGCCGGTGGCCAACCTGGTGGGCCAGGAAAACGACGGCTGGACCTGCGCCAAGTACCTGCTCACCCACGAGCGCACCGGGCTTGCCGGGATCGGCTTCTCCAAGCAGCTGCTGCGTCAGCTCAAGGGCATCGCGGCGCGCGAGCGCAAGGGCGGCAAGCCGCTGATCGAAGACCCGCTGTTCCGCGCGCAGATCGCCGAGCTGGAAATGCAGCTGATGGCCGCCGAGATGAGCAACCTGCGCATCCTCGCCGCTGCCCGGGAAGGTGGTGGCAGCGGCGCGGAAAGCTCGATCCTCAAGGTGCGCGGCACCGAGATCCGCCAGGCGATTACCCACCTGCTGCGCAAGGCCGTCGGGCCCTACGCGCTGCCGTTCCTCGAAGAAGAGATGGAGGCCTGCTCGGGTGACCTGCTGCACACCGATTACAGCGCCACCGCCGCCAGCCAGTACTTCATCATGCGCAAGCTCTCGATCTACGGCGGCTCCAACGAAATCCAGAAGAACATCGTTTCCAAAGTGAATCTCGGACTCTGAGAGGCAGCCGACCATGGACTTCAAACTCACTGAAGAGCAGCAGATGCTGCAAGACACGGCGGCGCGTCTGGTACGTGACGCCTACGGATTCGAACAGCGCGAGGCTTACCGCCGCAACGAGTTGGGCTACAGCGCCGATTTCTGGCGCCAGCTCGGCGAGCTGGGCCTGACCGGTGTGTCCCTGCCCGAAGCCTACGGCGGTTTCGGCGGCGGCGTGGACAGCATGCTGGTGCACACCGAACTGGGCCGCGGCCTGTGCCTGGAACCCTACCTGCAATCGGTGGTGTTCGCCGGCGGCCTGCTGGCCCAGCTGGGCAGCGAAGCGCAGAAGGACCAGCTGCTGACCCGCGTTGCCAGCGGCGAGCTGCAACTGGCGGTGGCCTTCGAGGAACCGCAGAGCCATTACGAGCTGAACAGCGTGGCCACTCGCGCCGAGCCGGTGAACGGCGGCTGGCGGCTGAGCGGGCGCAAGGTCGCGGTGATCGGCGGGCACAGCGCCGGGCTGATCCTGGTGTCGGCACGCGTGGCCGGCGGCGAGCAGGACGAGCAGGGCATCGGCCTGTTCCTCCTCGATCCGAGCGAGGCGGGCGTTAAACGCCGCGTCTACCCGACCGCCAACGGCCTCAAGGCCTGCGAGTTGTACCTGGACGGCGCTTTCGTCGCCAGCGAGCGTGTACTGGGTGAGCCGGGCCAGGCGTTCGACGCGCTGCGTTACCAGCAGGGCCGCGCCATCGCTGCGCAGTGCGCCGAAGCGGTGGGCGCCATGGAAGCCACCTGCGAGCTGACCCTGGACTACCTGAAGACCCGCAAGCAGTTCGGCGTCGCCATCGGTTCCTTCCAGGTACTCCAGCACCGCATGGTGGACATGCGTGCCGAGCTGGACCAGGCCAGCAGCATGGCGATCCTCGCCGCCTGCGTCGCCGACCAGCCCGACAGCGCCGAGCGCAGCCGCGCCCTGGCGGCGGCCAAGTACATCGCGGTCCGCGCGGGGCGCTTCATCTCCGAGCAGTGCATCCAGCTGCACGGCGGTATCGGCCTCACCGATGAGTACCTGGGTTCGCACTACGCCAAGCACCTGGTGATGATCAGCCACCAGTTCGGCGACGACGATCATCACCTGCAGGCGTTCAGCCAGCTGATGGATGTGGCATAGAACGTAGGGCGCATAACGCGCCAGCGTTATCCGCCGCTGGCCGAATGACGGCGGATAACCGCAAGCGGTTATGCGCCCTACGGCCTGGCATGAATCCGTTCGCGAGCAAGGACGCGCAGAAAGGGGGTTCCCCGATAGCGGATGGTTTGAGGGGCCTGAGGCGGGGGACCCACTAA
>NZ_JBGLYK010000219.1:0-9316 GCF_047304025.1 Pseudomonas sp. Pseusp97
GTCCTGCCCAACACCTCGCCGGGCGGCGCGCGCCTGCTGGCCGAGAAGCTGCGCCGCTCGGTGCAGGACCTGAACATCCGCCACGAGCTGCCCAGCCCGGGCTCGCCGCTGACCATCAGCGTTGGCGTCGCGACCCTGATCCCGCAGGCCGGGCAGGCCTGTCGCCAGCTCATCGAACTGGCCGACCAGGCGCTCTACAACGCCAAGCACGGCGGGCGCAACCAGGTGGCCATCGCCGGCTGAACGAGCGGGGAAGGGCGCCGGGCGGGCGGTGGCGATCTGTCGTAAAGCTTTTTAGGGGCGCGACAGTTCACGTATACTTGCCGGCTTTTCTACGCCCTTTACCCGTGAGAGATGCCCGCCATGGAAATCCAACCGATCCTCAACAGCATCAAGGACCTCTCCGACCGTACCCACGCCATTCGGGGGTATCTTTGACTACGATCTGAAACATGATCGTCTGATCGAAGTAAACCGCGAACTGGAAGACCCTGCGGTCTGGAACAAGCCCGAATACGCCCAGAACCTGGGCCGCGAGCGCGCCATGCTGGCGCAGATCGTCGACACCCTCGACGAGCTCACCGGCGGCCTGGCCGATTCCCGCGACCTGCTCGACATGGCGGTCGAGGAGGATGACGAAGGCGCCGTCGGCGACGTCGAGGCCGAAGTCCAGCGCCTGCGCGAAATCCTCGAGAAGCTCGAGTTCCGCCGCATGTTCAGCGGCGAGATGGACCCCAACAACGCCTACCTGGACATCCAGGCCGGCTCCGGCGGCACCGAGGCCCAGGACTGGGCCAACATGCTGCTGCGCATGTACCTGCGCTGGGCCGACAAGAACGGCTTCAGCGCCGAGATCGTCGAGTTGTCCGAGGGCGAAGTCGCCGGCATCAAGGGCGCCACCGTGCACATCAAGGGCGAGTACGCCTTCGGCTGGCTGCGCACCGAGATCGGCGTGCACCGCCTGGTGCGCAAGAGCCCGTTCGACTCCGGCAACCGTCGCCACACCTCGTTCACCGCGGTGTTCGTGTCGCCGGAAATCGATGACAACATCGAGATCGAGATCAACCCGGCCGACCTGCGTATCGACACCTACCGCTCCTCCGGCGCGGGCGGTCAGCACGTGAACACCACCGACTCCGCGGTGCGTATCACCCACGTGCCGACCAACACCGTGGTGGCATGCCAGAACGAACGCTCCCAGCACGCCAACAAGGACACCGCCATGAAAATGCTGCGGGCCCGGTTGTACGAGCAGGAGATGCAGAAACGCAACGCCGCCTCGCAGGCGCTGGAGGAGACCAAGTCCGATATCGGCTGGGGCCACCAGATCCGTTCCTACGTGCTCGACCAGTCGCGCATCAAGGACCTGCGTACCGGCGTGGAACGCAGCGATTGCGACAAGGTGCTCGACGGCGACCTCAACGAATACCTGGAAGCCAGCCTGAAACAGGGCCTCTGATCCACGACACCTTGTAGGAGCGAGCTTGCTCGCGAACCGGCCGGCCGCTCCTAACCGTACCCCCTCTTGATATAGACGCCAGGCAGATAGACGACCATGAGCGACCAACAACTCGACCAGCACGAACTGCAACAGGAAGAAAACAAGCTGATCGCCCAGCGCAAGGAAAAGCTTGCCGCCGTGCGTGAAGCCAAGGCCATCGCCTTCCCCAACGACTTCCGCCGCGAGAACTACTTCGCGGACCTGCAGAAACAGTACGAAACCGCGACCAAGGAAGAGCTCGAAGCAGCCGCCATCCCGGTCAAGGTCGCCGGTCGCATCATGCTCAACCGCGGCTCCTTCATCGTTCTGCAGGACAGCAGCGGCCGCCTGCAGGTCTACGTCAACCGCAAGACCCTGCCCGAAGAGACCCTGGCCGAGATCAAGACCTGGGACCTGGGCGACATCATCGGCGCCGAGGGCACCCTGGCCCGCTCGGGCAAGGGCGACCTGTACGTCGAGATGACCAGCGTGCGCCTGCTGACCAAGTCGCTGCGCCCGCTGCCGGACAAACACCACGGCCTGACCGACACCGAGCAGCGCTACCGCCAGCGTTACGTCGACCTGATCGTCAACGAGGAAACCCGCCACACCTTCCGCGTGCGTTCGCAGGTCATCGCCCACATCCGTCGCTTCCTGTCCGATCGCGGCTTCCTCGAAGTGGAAACCCCGATGCTGCAGACCATCCCCGGCGGCGCGGCGGCCAAGCCCTTCGAAACCCACCACAACGCGCTGGACATGCCCATGTTCCTGCGCATCGCCCCGGAGCTGTACTTGAAGCGCCTGGTGGTCGGTGGCTTCGAGAAGGTCTTCGAGATCAACCGCAACTTCCGTAACGAAGGCGTTTCGACCCGGCACAACCCCGAGTTCACCATGCTCGAGTTCTACCAGGCCTACGCCGACTACGAAGACAACATGGACCTGACCGAGGAGCTGTTCCGCGAGCTGGCCCAGGCCGTGCTCGGCAGCACCGACGTGCCCTACGGCGACAAGGTCTTCCATTTCGGCGAGCCGTTCGCCCGCCTGTCGGTGTTCGATGCCATCCTCAAGTACAACCCGGAACTCACCGCGGCCGACCTGACCGACCTGGAGAAGGCCCGTGCCATCGCCAAGAAGGCCGGCGCCAAGGTCCTCGGCCACGAAGGCCTGGGCAAGCTGCAGGTGATGATTTTCGAAGAGCTGGTCGAGCACAAGCTGGAGCAGCCGCACTTCATCACCCAGTACCCGTTCGAAGTGTCCCCGCTGGCCCGCCGCAACGACAACGACCCGAGCGTCACCGACCGCTTCGAGCTGTTCATCGGCGGCCGCGAGATCGCCAACGCCTACTCCGAGCTCAACGACGCCGAAGACCAGGCCGAGCGCTTCATGCTGCAGGTCAAGGAGAAGGACGCGGGTGACGACGAGGCGATGCACTTCGACGCCGACTTCGTCAACGCGCTCGAATACGGCATGCCGCCCACCGCCGGCGAAGGCATCGGCATCGACCGCCTGGTGATGCTGCTGACCAACTCGCCGTCGATCCGCGACGTCATCCTGTTCCCGCACATGCGCCCGCAGGCGTAAGCGCCGGAACTGGCAGAAGAAGGCCGCCCTCTGGGCGGCCTTTTTCGTTTCCGCAGCGGACCTGCTCTTCGTAGGAGCGAGCTTGCTCGCGAACCGATCAGCTCCGTGCTGCCCGGGACTGCGTTCGCGAGCTCGCTCCTACAGGCCCGACGCGCCTCGGTCCGAAGAACGTAGGGCGCATCACGCGCCAGCGTTATCCGCCGCCAGGTATCGGCGCATAACCCTTTCCGGGATATGCGCCCTACGGTGCTGCTCTTCGTAGGAGCGAGCTTGCTCGCGAACCGACCAGCTCCGTGCTGCCGGGGACACCGTTCGCGAGCAAGCTCGCTCCTACAGGCCCGACGTGCGCGCCGGTCCGAAGATCGTAGGGCGCATAACGCGCCAGCGTTATCCGCCGCGAGGCAAACGGCGGATAACCCGTTCCGGGTAATGCGCCCTACGGTCAGCGCAAACCGGAACTTTTGCGCTGCACCCGTAGGAGCGGATCCTATCCGCGAACCGGCCGGCAGGTCGGCGCGTTGGTTCCGGCTGCGCCGGGATTTCGCGGAGAAGCTCCGCTCCTACGAACGCAGTGTCGGCCGCCACCGATCATCCGGACCTATTCTTAGGCGATCCCGGTCTACAGTTGTAGGACAAGATCTGAAGACCCAAGAGGGAGTGCCATCATGAGCCAGTTGTTCGAGCCCCTGACCCTGCGCCAGCTGACCCTGTCCAACCGCATCGCCGTGTCCCCCATGTGCCAGTACTCCGCCCAGGACGGCCTGGCCAACGACTGGCACCTGGTGCACCTGGGCAGCCGCGCCGTGGGTGGCGCCGGTCTGGTGATAGTCGAGGCCACGGCGGTCGCCCCGGAAGGGCGGATCAGCGCAGAGGACCTGGGCATCTGGAATGACGAGCAGGTCGAGCCGCTGCGGCGCATCACCCGTTTCATCGAATCCCAGGGCGCGGTGGCCGGCGTGCAGCTGGCCCACGCCGGACGCAAGGCAAGCACCTGGGCGCCCTGGCTGGGCAAGCACGGCTCGGTGCCGATCAGCGAGGGCGGCTGGACGCCGGTGGCGCCTTCGGCCATCGCCTTCGATCCGCAGCACAGCGTGCCTATCGCCCTGAGCGAAGAGCAGATGGCGACCATCAAGCAGCAATTCGTGCGCGGCGCCGAGCGCGCCCTGGCTGCCGGCTTCAAGATCGCCGAAGTGCACGCGGCGCACGGCTACCTGCTGCACCAGTTCCTCTCGCCGTTATCCAACCAGCGCCGCGACCAGTACGGCACCTGCTTCGAGAATCGCATCCGCTTCCTCCTGGAAGTCACCGAAGCCGTGCGCGCGGTCTGGCCGCAGGAGTTGCCGCTGTTCGTCCGCCTGTCCGCCACCGACTGGGTGGAGGACGGCTGGAACCCCGACGAAACCGTGGAGCTGGCGCGCCGCCTGAAGGACCTGGGCGTGGACCTGATCGACGTGTCTTCCGGCGGTACCGCGGTAAACGCCGAGATTCCCGTGGGGCCGGGCTACCAGACCCAGTTCGCCGAGCGCGTGCGCAAGGAAGCGGGCGTCGCCAGCGGCACGGTGGGGATGATTACCGAGCCGGTGCAGGCCGAACACATCCTGCGCACCGGGCAGGCTGACTTGATCCTGCTGGCCCGCGAGCTGCTGCGCGATCCTTATTGGCCGTTGCATGCCGCCGACGAGCTGGGCGGCCAGCCGGTGCCCTGGCCGGCGCAGTACCTGCGCGCTGCGCAACGCGGCACGCCCAAGCGCAAGGCCTACGGGCAGGCGTGACGCTGACGGTCGTGCGGGCCATGCCCGCACGATCAAACATCCAGATACCTGCAGCCGCGAGTGGCTCACTCGGCAGGACTTTCCTTCACCTTGAACAGCGCCGGACGCAGCGGGGTGGTGAAAGGGCGGTGCTCTTCGTCCCGCTCCGTCGTTACTGGCGTGCGCTCCACGCGATCGATGGCCCAGGCTTCCCCGTCGCGCTTGAGCAGATAGGCCAGCGGGATGCCTTCCCTGAGGATGCGCTCGATACCCTTGCGGCCGAGCGCGTAAAGCGAAATCTCATAGGCATCGATCTCGCCGGCCTTGCTGCGGCTGGCGGGAACCAGGCGTGCATAGTTGAGCACCGGGGAATCGGCGAGGCGGCCCAGCGCGTGCTCGGCCAGGTCGGCGTGGGCATAGAGCGGGTAATGAACCGGCGCCGACGGCGCGCTGACGTCGATCACATGAAGGAAGCCATAGCGCTGCCAGTCGCCAACTCCGAACAGTCCGGCGCCTGGGCCGACCAGCAGTTGATAGCGCTTTTTCGGCAGGTTGATTTCCAGCAGGCGGGCGCTGCGCATGTCCAACCGGGGGAAGCTGCCCCAGGGAGTGGCTACCGCGTCGAAGCGCTTCCGGCCGAGCGCCACCCAGGCGGATTCCGCTCCGGTCTGCAGGTAGGTCGGGGCGTTCTTCACCTCGCTACGGAACTCGGCTCCGGCTTTCGAGGCCTGCTGGGTGAAGCGGGAGCTCAGCACGCTGCTGGACGCCTCGCCGCGCCAGAGGCTCTGGACGGCCGCGCTCGGGCTTTCATAGGTATCGGCCTGGGCGAGCGGCAGGACACTCAGCAGGAAAAGCGTCAGGCAATAACGACCCGGCCGGTGAGTGAAGGACATGAGGGCCTCACGATGGGGGAAAAGGTTCAACGGCGCGCCGCCGCAACGAAAACCGGGCCCCAGAGGGGATGGCTGGCTTCAGCGGTTCCCAGATGGAAGGTCGGGTCGATCTGCAGGGCACGATCGAAGGCGAAGCGGCATTGGATCGGGCGCTCGGTCACGCAGTAGCTGAACGCCAGGTACTTGAGTGCCTTCAGCTGCACCTGCGTGTCGCCAGCCCAGAGGCGCGGCGAGAGAAGCTGTTCTTCGGCCAGGCAGTAGTGGCCCGCCTCATAAAGCCGCAGGCCCTCCGCAAAGCTGCTCTCGGCGTTCGCCTGGGTGTCGTCCGCGGGGGGCGTGGACGGTTCTTCGAGGTGGCTCCGGCAACCCGAAGCTGACGCCAGGCAGGCGATCAGCAGGAACGTCGAGAATGTACGCAATGTCTTCATGGAATGATCCGTCCGCGAAGGGGGAGAGGCCGGCGCTTACTGGAAGCTGTGCCGTAGCGTCACCGACTGGCCGCTGGATATCTGCACCTTCTGGCCGTAGCTGGGCAGGTCGGGGTTGCGCAGTTCGACCGTGTAGATACCGGGCGGCAACTGCAGTCTGAAAAGCGGCGGGCTGATGCCGCGCTTGCGGCCGTCGATCCAGATCTCGGCCCACGGCTGGACGGCGACGAGCAGGGTGCCGACCGCAGCAGGCGCCGATGCGCCGCGAGATTTGGCCGGGCTGGCTGGTTTCCTGCCGGTGATGGTGACGGCCTCGGTTGGCGCGGGGAGAACCTTCGCTGCCGGGGCGGCGAGCGCAGTGAGCGCCTTCTTCGTTTCCGGTCGTTTCTGCGCCGGGGCGGGGGCTGCTGGTGCGTTTGTTACAACAGGCGCAGCTGTGGGACCGCCGGGCAGGGCCTGCGGTTGGTCCTCTGCCGTATCGGGGGCGGCGGACAGCGACTGGTCATCGCCAGCCGTGACAAGAGGAGCTTCCGGTACCGGCTCGGAGGGAGGAATGACCAGCGGGCCATCGTCCAGCGGCTCCTGGGGCACGGTCAGAGAGTCGTCCGGGGTGTAGGTCACATGGGGCGGCAGTGCGGCATGCGGCGCTTCTGCCGCTGAATCGGTACGGGCCGCGCGGTCGGCCGGGACGTTCGGTGTGTAGGTCGCCCAGGAGTACCACAGCACGATCAGCAATGCGGTGAGCAGCACGCCGACGACGACACCCGCCATCAACGGCCAGTTCACCGACCGCTTGCTCGCGGGCTCCAGCAGTCGCGCCTCGGCGGCGCGAAGCCCGACGACGCAGGGCGACAGGCTGTCGTCCGGTTCCTCGCGGCTTGCCCGAGGCGCGCGCTCGGCAGCAACTGGTGGCGCCGCGCGAGGAAGTATCGTGTAGGAGGTGCCCGGACCGTCCCAGGAACTCAGCGGCTCGACGACAGCGCAGGCCTGTTCCTTTCCCGAGGTGCCATCAGACGCGACTGCTGCAGGAGGCGGGCTGTCGGGCGGCGTCCGCTTGTCAGCATGTCGGGGCGAGTTCGCAGTCGGTTCCATCGGCGGCATCTTCAGGAGGCGAGGCCTGGTTCCCGTGCTGGGCAGGCAGTCAATATTCGAAAAATGGCCGCGGATCATAGGTAGCGCCGGGGTGGCGCTCAAACGCGCGCGGCGGTTTCCGTCGCGGGGAAGGGAAATTGCGTATCAGGTCGCGCTTCAGCGGCAGATGGGTCGGCGTTTGGAGGAAGATGACCGGATGGTCAGGAAAAGAAATGAAATGTGATATCTGTCGCACACTGGCATTGTGATGCTACTCTCACGGCGCTCGCGCAAGGATTGCGCACTACCCACCTGAGCATCACCGGAGCACGCATGGACGCCTCTGCAACGCCTGCTGTCATCCCGCAATCGGAAATCGCCCTGCTGGCGAACATCCTCGCTCTCGCTACCCGCAACATGTCCCACCTCAGCGCGCTGATCACCCAGTTGTCGGTGGAGCTCGGCCACAGCCCCGATCCGCATTTGCAGCGCGTGGGCCAGCGGGTGCTGGCGGATGTGGATGTGCTGGCGAATTCCCTGGACACCCAGTGGGAGCTGATCGGCGCGCTGGCGCGCTTCTGCCCGCTGCTGTCGCGCACGCCGCTGGCGAAGCCGGCGCTGGTGACGGAAATCCATATCACCGAGCTGCCCGAGCGGGGGTAGGGTTGAGTCTGGGTTCGCGAGCAAGCTCGCTCCTACAAGGCCGGCTCCGGAGCGAGAACCAGCTGTAGGAGCGAGCTTGCTCGCGAACGACGTGCCGCCCCGCGCCCCTGGCGCTACTCGCCGGCCTGCGCCAGCTCGAAGCTCATCATCAGCGCCCAGGGGGCATCGCTGTCGCCCACGCGGATGGGCTGCAGCAGTTGCACGCTGCGGCCCTTAACCTGTTCCCAACTGCGTCCCTGTGCAATGGCGTGGCGCGCTTCCTGCGGCAGGTCGTTGGCCTTGTCGCCCAGGCGCGTGCCGTCGGGATGCGTGACATACACGCCGGCGTTGGACAGCAGCGCATACTGGCCATTGCCCATCGGCGTCAGCTTGCCGAGGCTTTCCTGCAGCTGGTGGAGGGTGTAGTCGGCGCCGAGGATGCCGAGGAAGCGGCCGTTGGCAACCATGGGCGACATGAACGAGGTCATCAGTACGGTGCTGCCGCCGACGCTGTACTCGTAGGGCTCCATGAACACATCGCGGCCCTTGTCGCGGGGGATCTGGTACCAGTCGCCGCTGCCGTCGGCCTTGTCGTAGCCGACCAGGCATTCGCGCTGGGCGACGCCACTGCCGCGATGCCAGTAAGCCATGAACCGGCCGCTGGCATCGTGCCCCGGCGCGTTGACGAACTCGGCGTCGCGGCCGTCGAAGGCGTTGGGCTCGCCGCCGCACGCGAAGGCGAGCAGATCGGGGTTGCGGGTCAGGTATTCGTGCATCACCGCGTCGATCTGCTCGCGCTGCGGGCCGAGGTTGCGGTTCTTCATGCCGAGGATGAAGTGCTTCAGGCCATAGAGCGCGGTGGCCATCACGGCGAAGCGCGCCTCCAGGCGCTGGGTCTCGCTGGCGAGTACCACCCGGGCGGTATCCAGCAGGCTGGAATGCTCGGCCTGTTCGACATCGGCCAGGGCGCGGGCGCTCTCGCTCTTGATCGAGGCGACGACATTGCCGATATCGGCGGTGGCATTGGCCGACTGCGTGGCCAGGCGGCGTACCTCGTCGGCGACCACCGCGAAACCGCGCCCGCTTTCCCCGGCGCGTGCGGCTTCGATGGCGGCGTTGAGGGCCACCAGGTTGGTGTTCCTGGCGATCTGCTTGATGACTTCGGAGACCTTGCTGATCTGTGTCCAGCGCACGTTGAGGTCGGCGATCAGCTGCTTGACCTGGTCGATGGTGGAGCGGGTGCTGGAGCTGTCTTCGGCCTTGGCGGGCTTTGGTTCGAGAGTGCTTGGCATGGGTTGGGACACTGCAGTGGCGGATGAGGGCAGAGGTAGGCGAGGGACTGTTTTCTTCTTCTGTCAGCCGCGCTCGGAGGCGCGGCTGTTTTGCAGGACGCAGTTCGTAGGATGGTGTGGAGCGCAGCGATACCCATCGCTCCTTGCATGCGCAGCATGGGTATCGCTGCGCATGCAA